>JAOZLK010000028.1 GCA_029934875.1 Bacteroidales bacterium
GCGGGCTGATCATGAAGCCACCTGTTTCTGTTTGCCACCAGGTATCCATTATGGGACAGCGTTTTTGTCCTATTACTTCATGATACCACCTCCAGGCCTCCGGGTTTATGGGTTCGCCAACCGAACCCAGGAGTCGCAGTGTACTCAGGTCGTGTTTGTCGGCCCATGAAGCTCCGTAACGCATAAGTCCGCGAATGGCAGTGGGTGAGGTGTAAAATAGGGTGACACCATATTTTTCTATCATTTGCCACCATCGGTTGGGATAGGGGTGATTGGGGGCTCCCTCGTAAAGCAGGGTGGTGGCCCCATTCATCAATGGCCCGTAAACAATGTACGAATGACCGGTAATCCAACCCGGATCTGCAGCACACCACCAACGATCAACAGGCTGTATGTCAAAGACATATTTAAAGGTACTTGAAGCATAAACTGAATAACCCCCATGGGTGTGCACAAGCCCCTTGGGTTTTCCGGTTGTTCCACTGGTATAGAGGATGAAAAGCGGGTCTTCAGCGTCGGTTTTCTCAGTTTCGCATTTTGGAGAGGCGATGGGCATCCCCATTAATTCGTGCCACCAGAAATCCCGGTCATTCTCCATGTAGCAATCCTCGCCGGTACGCTTTACTGTGATGCATACATCAATGGTGGGGGAGCGGCGCATGGCTTCATCGGCAATGGCCTTTAGCTCGGTGGGTTTCCCACGGCGAAAACCTCCATCGGCAGTGACCAGAATGCTGCTATGGGCGTCTGCAATTCTTTCAGCCAGGGCCTCCACACTGAACCCTCCGTAAACCACACTATGAGCAGCGCCGATTTTGGCGCAGGCAAGCATGGCAATAATAATTTCAGGAATCTGGGGCATGTAAATGGTGATAATATCACCCTTTTTTCCTCCCATCGCCTTTAGCACATTGGCGAATTTGGATACCTCCCTGTTTAATGCGAAGTATGAATAAGTTCGTACATCACCGGGTTCACCCTCCCAGATGAGGGCCAGTTTATTTTTTGTTTCTGAGTCAAGATGCCTGTCGATTGCATTGGCTACGATATTGCATTGTCCTCCTGTGAACCATTTGTAAAAGGGTTTATTGGAATCATCCAGTACCTTCTCCCAGGGTTTGTACCATGAAAGTGATTCGGCCTCTTTGGCCCAGAAGCTTTCCCGGTCGCGTATCGACTCGGCATAAAGCTTGTCATAGTCCTTGATGCGTGCATGCTTCACTACCTCTTTGCTCGGGTGAAAGAAGGAATCATTTGCTTTAGGATCTGCTTTCTTACTCATAGTTATCTATTTAGAACAAATAAAAATAGGAAAAAGTGAGTTCAAATGCAACTGTTGCCCGGATAAGGAGTCAGGCCCGCATACGGAGGATAATGGTCCAGTTGTTTTTAAGCGCTATACTGAGTAATTTTTTATCCGGATCCACGGCAACAGGATGACCCACCGCCTTCATCACATATTCATCGGTATATGAATCACCATAATAGAAGGCATCCTCCTGGTTGTACCCGTGTTTTATGCAGTAATCTACCAGCCTTTTTTCCTTCTCCTTTCCATAGACAAGCTTTCCCTGGGTTTTCCCGGTGAGGATTCCGTTTACCGACTCGAGTTTGGAGCAGATCAGGTCATCCATCTTCAGATGGGTATATACCTGCCTGCAAAGGGGCTCGGAGGATGAAGAAAGCAGAACCACGCCTCCACCGTTTGATCTGTGTTCATCGATGGTTTCAAGAATTTCGGGTCGAATTTTCTGCACGAGGTATTTTGAGAAAACATCCATGCATAGCTGATCGATGACATCTTTCCTGAGCCCGTTTAGCCATGAAAGCATCCTGATTATCATTTTAGTTGAGTCCCCTATTCTCAGCTTATAGAGTATTGAAAGCCAGATAGCATGACGGAAATTTCGTTTGCTCATAATGCCCCTTTTCCTTGACTCATGTACCAGGTGGGTGGCACTGTTGTCCTCAAGGATTGTGTGGTCCAGGTCGTAGAATGCTATATAGTCGAACTTTTCCTCCTTGTTCATTTCTCCTTATGCTCGAAATAATGGTTTCCTTCGGGATTAAAAATAATATTTACAGCCGAAGGAATAACTTCCACATTGAAAATTGTATCAAAATAGAGTTCGCCGTCCACATGGTAAGGTACTTTCTGCTCAAATCTCACTTCGAGCTTTTCGGTCTGGTAGTAGTTGACTTTAGGATCGCTCACATGGCTGCCTTTGGGAACCATGGTGAGGATTTTTATTCTCTGCGGCAGGTTCAGTTTCTTGATCATACATACGTCAAGTAAGCCATCATTTGCAATGGCTTCCGGGGTGAGAAAGAAACTGCCTGCAAAACGCCTTCCTATTGCTATGGTATTGATAAAGCAATCTGTATCAATTCTTGATTCTCCTGACCTGATACTCACCTTTTTCTCACGGTAGAAAAGAAGGGTTTTGAGAATGTGCCATATGTATTTACTTTTCCCCGAACCCTTAGCAAGCTCCCCTGGTTCCACATAGTTTTCAGCTGCTACCTGGGCATCGAATCCAAGTCCCATTCCGTTGAGAAAGGGCCGTCCGTTAACCATGCCCACATCCATCGACCTGCTGGCCTGCTGAAAGAACAGATCCCAGTGTTCTTCTGAAAAGCGGTTCGGAAATCCAAGAATTTGAATAAAGTCATTTCCTGTACCTGCAGGGATCAGGCCCAGGGTTACATTGCTATTTCCAATCAGTGGTTTTGCTACCTCATTCATCGTGCCATCTCCGCCCACTGCTATAAAGTGGGTATATCCCTTGTGCAGGAAGAGTGCTGCTATTTCACTGGCATGTCCATGATACTCGCTTTGGATAATTTTGGCTGTAAAGTCTTTTGCTTCAATGCGCCTTTCCAATTCAGGTAAAATCTCAGCTCCATATCCTCCCCCGGAGGTGGGGTTTACAATGAAAACCCATTTTTCTTTTTCACTCATTGCTATTCTGGAATTTGTTTGCTGAATCGATTAGGCCTATCACCTGGTTCATGATCTCCTCATCACTTGCTGTACTGAGCGACTTACCTTCAATGGGCGGGTGGATCACCACGCCAAGCCTGGATGCGAAATTAATATAGAACCTGTTTTTTGGCTTTAATTTGTAGAAGCCGTTGAGGGTTACCGGGAGTATGTCATGGCCGGTTGACCTGAGCACATGAATAAATCCGCGGTAAAATGAGTTTAACTTCCCATCAAGGGTCCTGGTCCCCTCGGGAAAGATGGCGATGGTATTACTCCTGGCCTTTTCTTCCAGGGAGGCTAACATTTTTCTTGTGTTCGTTACATTATTCAACCTCATAGGTATATAGTCGGTCATAAGAAGCATCTGTTTAACCAGCGGTATGCGAAGTAGCCGTTCGTGACCAAACCAGGATACTTCGGGGTAAAATGCCATGATGGCAATAATGTCAAACATGCTTGAGTGGTTGGCGAGCAAAATATATTTGTGCTTCCTTTCGAAAAGGTCTTTTCCTTCTATATGCAGTCGTTTTCCCATCAGGGGGAAAACGGTCTTGGCCCAGAAGCTCAAAAGATAGCATATAGCCTTTTTCCATTTCAGGTAAGCCAGGGTCAGGGACAGAAATACAATTACAGCCGTGTACGAATAGAGAATAAGAAATATGGGGATGGAGAGGACCTTATATATCTGAAGCCTGATCATGGTGTGAAAATATACGACTTTATTTTAAGCTGAAAAGGTCAGGGTGTTTTTCAAGCCATTCAATGATATCCTGGTCCGGAGCTCTTGCAAAAAAATCATATCCTGTAAACGACTCCAGGGAATCAACTGATATGGCATAGGAGAGCATGTCCTGATCAGATCCCTCATTTGGAAGCAGGAAGGCGATCATCCCGTGCCCGGGAGGAGAGAGGTCCACAATAACTTTGAAGTAGTAAGTTGGTACTACCACCTTGTTCTCGCCGATAGTGCTTTCCACCCTTGTAAGTACCGGCCCGGTTATTATGTACAAACTATCCTTTTCCAGGGCCCATTGTCTTACCTGTTCTTCCAGTTTCTTCCAGATTCCGCGGTTAAAGGAGGGTGTCTGCGGGCTCATATTGGAAAGCAGGAATGATTGGCTCATGGCTTCCAGATCCCATTTCATATCTCCGGCAGGGGCCATGTGACCACGGTCATATCCGGATCCCCTGTAGTCGGCCAGGGCAGCCGATCCGGAGGCAAGGGATTTGTCGGAGCGAAAATTATCGGTTCGGGATATGCTGCCCGACTCAAGCTCGTCCCGCGTAAGGATGTAGACTACCCATGAGGCCTGTTCACTGGTTTCATTATATCCAAGGTCAAAGCCTTTATAGGAAAGGATTGTGTCGGCCAGTGAGGTTTCGGGATAAGCGCTTGCAAGGTTCTCCCAATGTATGGAAATGGAAGGCGGGGGAGCTTCCCCAAGAGCTGTTTGAGCTGACCTGGTGTATTTCTTCCAGGGCTCAATGGTTACAAGGATTGCCAGAATGAGCAGGATGAAAAAAGTAATCAGACCAAATTTGTGTTGCTTTGACATTGTCATGGATCAAAAATAATATTTAATTTTCCACTGCTTTTAAGGATATGAAGAATTATTGGATCATAGGTGACATACATGGTGAGTTGGCTCTGCTGGACCAGCTGCTTGAGAATATAAACCGTTTTGATCCCGAGTTGATCATTTTTGTGGGTGATTTTATCGACAGGGGGCCCCATGTCAGGGAGGTGGTGGACCGTATTATGGGTATGGGGACCGGGGTGGTTTGCCTGATGGGCAATCATGAGCTGATGATGATGAACGCAATAGACGATATGGGCTATGGTGGCAGTCCCATTGAACTCTGGTATTACAATGGGGGCGAAGCCACCATGCACTCTTTTGGATTTACAAGTTTTTTCACCTTCCAATCCCGGATGGAAGCCGGGTACCTCGATTTTTTTCAAAACCTTGGGATGAGTTATACCTTTGAGCCGCTTGAGGGACTGAAAATACTGGTTACACATGCAGGGGTTTCCCCGGCGATTCCGCTTCGTGATCAGATCGGAATGAAAAACTACCACGATCTGAACCGCTATCTACTGGAGGAACATATAGAGCCCTCGAGTTCTTTTCTTTGGATGAGGGAGGCTTTTTTCAGGAGTGACCCGGAACTGTGGGATGGCCATATTGTGGTCCACGGACATACCCCGGTGTTGAAATTAAAACGATTCGTTGCCTCAAGTGGCCTGGATAATTTTTCTTTCGTGGATAATGACCTGTGCATCCGAAGGGCCAATAGGAATGGCCGGATTGCATCCATTGATATTGACTCGGGTTCAGTTATTAGCGGACGCCTGAGTGGCCTGGGTCTTTTCGTCGAAAATACAGATAAGGCAGCATCCGGCCTGCGGATGCGGAGTATCACGGTATCCCGGGAAGATATATTCCCCAGGGACCTGGGAATGATTAATACAGGCATATGAGTATAAATGGAAGCATAGAAGTAATTGGTTTTGATGCGGACGATACCCTCTGGATAAATGAACCTTATTACCGGGAGGCTGAGGAGCACTTTGTTATGTTACTTACAGATGAGGGGGTAAAAGGAGATATTGCTAAATTCTTGTTTCAAACGGAGATGGCAAACCTGGGGCTCTATGGTTACGGAATCAAGGCGTTTATGCTTTCCCTGGTGGAATGTGCCATCCAGTTAACGGATTCTGAGGTTTCTGCCCGAACTATTGCTAAGATTATAGGGATCGGTAAGGATATGTTGCGACGGCCCATCGAATTGCTGGATGATGTGAAAATGGTGCTGGAAAGCCTGGCGCCTTACTACAAACTAATCGTGGCTACCAAGGGTGACCTGCTCGACCAGGAAGGTAAGATGAAGCGCTCAGGAATTGCCTCGTGTTTTCATCACATTGAGGTAATGAGTGATAAGCAGGAGGAACATTATGTGGATCTTTTAAGGCATTTGGAAATTGAACCGTCTGCCTTCCTGATGATTGGCAACTCGATGAAATCGGATATCCTGCCTCCGCTTAAGCTTGGGGCCACTGCTATCCATGTGCCTTTTCATACCACATGGGCTCATGAGGAAGTGGATGAAGACCCATTGAGCGAACGCTTTATCAGGGTGAATGGGATCAGGGAAGTGCTGGGCCTGATTAACCATTAAAGGTCCGGATTCGTTCAATCCGCATTGCAAATGGCACATTTTCGTGCGAAAACTCATATTCCACGGCATGGGATCCTTCACTCCTGGAGAGCGCTTTGAGTTCAATGTTCTCTAACTGGACGTCCAATTCGGTGCTGAATTGTTTTTCCACTACCATTTTAATGGTCCCGTAATAGAGTTCTGTTATCATGAATACCCTGCGAATTCGACCATCGTATTCGCTCCACCTCCTGGCTTTCATCTGTTCCAGGTAACTGTCAATCCGGATTCGGACCAGGTCGTCCATTTCTCTTACCATGATGTTTCCGAAGGTGAACTTACTTAGCTTTTCTGAAATAAAATCGACGGTAATCTGCCCAGCTTTGGGATGCCATAATTCATTGATGAACTCAACATCCACATCCACGGTGCGTGAGGCCAGGTAGGCCTCAATGAAAGGCGCCTGTTTGCATTGTTCAGCAAGGGCTGACCATTCCTTTTCATCCATCAGTCCTGCATCCAGAAAGGCGGTGAAAATTGAGTTGGGCATACCTTTTTTTGAGAATGCCGGGGAGCCTATAATGGGGTCCCAGACAAGGATTCCTGTGAAAATACCTTCGTGTGAGGCAGGGATAAGTTCCAGGCCGTAGGCAGATCTGAATTTTCGAATTTCCATGATACTACTAAAGATCAACTTTTTTTTGATTCAACGCAAGCAAAAACATTGCGAGATTTCCAAAGAAATCCGTTAATTTGTGGCGGTTTACAGCGATTGAATGAATATACTCGATATAATTTTTCTTGTTCCCTTACTTTTTGCTCTTTACAGGGGTTTTAAGAAGGGGATGGTTCATATGATCGCATCGCTGGCGGCGCTTGTGTTGGGAATAATCGGCGCCATGAAGTTCAGGCCTTTGTTTGCATCATTGCTTGATTCGATCTTTAACATTGATCCCTCGCATATGAATGTAATTGCTTTTGCAGTAGCATTTGTATCCATCGTGATCGTGGTTCACCTGATTGCATTTTTTGCAGAGAAGCTGATCAAGGCTGTGGCGCTTAATTTTATAAACCGTTTGTTGGGGATGTTGTTTGGAGTGCTTGTGACGGTATTTGTGATCAGCATGATACTCTGGCCCATAAACCAGGTAAATGCCGAGAGGCAGATTATTAAACCGAAACACATCGAGGGATCACTGCTGTATAAACCGCTCTCTTCCTTTGCACCGGCCATTTTTCCCTTACTGAAGAAGCAGGACTGGAAAGAATATGTGCCGGGAGAAAAAAAGAAAAGACAGGTAACAGCCTAAATTTAATAGATTTATAATAGTGGAATTGGATAAAAAACTGGTAGAGGAGCTGAGGTGGAGAGGTATGATTCACGATATCATGCCAGGCACAGAAGAGCTGCTGGGGAAAGAACAGGTAACAGTTTATGTGGGTATTGATCCCACAGCCGATTCATTGCATATTGGCCACCTGGTAGGTGTGATGATGCTAAAGCGCCTTCAGCATGCCGGTCACCGACCCATCGCACTGGTGGGTGGAGCAACAGGAATGATTGGGGATCCCAGCGGGAAATCGCAGGAACGAAATCTGCTTGACGAAGCAACCCTGAGGAAAAACCAGGATGCATTGAAGAAGCAGATTGACCGTTTCCTGGATTTTGAAACCGAGGCTTCAAACATGGCCCTGATGGTGAATAATTATGACTGGATGAAGGAATTCTCCTTTCTTGACTTCATTCGAGATATAGGCAAGCACATCACGGTCAACTATATGATGGCCAAGGATTCTGTTAAGAAGAGATTGGGAAGTGACAGCAAATCGGGAATGTCATTTACCGAGTTCACTTACCAGCTTGTACAGGGATATGATTTCCAGGTACTTTACCGCGATCACCAGTGTAAGCTTCAGATGGGAGGATCCGATCAGTGGGGAAACATTGTTACCGGAACCGAATTGATCCGCCGCATTGAGCGTGGAGAGGCATTTGCCCTCACATGGCCCCTGATTACTAAAGCCGACGGGGGAAAATTTGGTAAAACGGAAGAGGGAAATGTATGGTTGGATCCTGTAAGAACCTCCCCCTATAAATTTTACCAGTTCTGGCTCAATGTATCGGATGAAGATGCTGAAAAATATCTCAAAATCTTTACCATGCTTCAAAGGGAAGAGATTGAGGCACTTATGGAAGAGCATAAGGGTGCTCCCCATTTCAGGGTGATGCAGAAAAAGCTGGCCGAAGAGGTGACTACCATGGTCCATACCAGGGAGGAATATGAAATGGCTGTGGAGGCATCAGGAATTCTGTTTGGCAAAGGCACCACCGAGTCGCTGAAAGCCATTCGTGAAGATGTATTCCTTTCTGTTTTTGAAGGTGTGCCCCAGTTTGAATTATCCTCCGCGGAGATTGGTAAGGATATACTTGAACTGCTGGCCGTGGATACCCAGGTATTTGGATCCAAGGGGGAAGCAAGAAGGCTGATTAGCAGTGGTGGGGTAAGCATCAATAAGGAAAAAATATCTTCTGTGGATCACAGGATTACGGAAGGAGACATTATCAATAATAAGTATTTGTTGGTTCAAAAGGGAAAGAAGAATTACTACCTGATTAAGATCAAGTCATAATAAACATTGTCATGGAAAACAGAGAACAAAAAGGTTACAATTTTAACTCGGTAGATTTGCTGATCTACATATGGAACAAGCGGCTCGTCCTGATGATTGTGGGCCTGGTGGCAGCAGTTGCCTCGATGGTAATTTCGCTAACCATTACCCCCATGTTTAGTTCGTCGGTGATTATGTTCCCGGCTTCCAATGCTTCTGTTGCAAGGGGTTTGCTGGCTATGAATTACAGTGGGAATCAGAGTGTATACGGATTTGGAGAGGAGGATCAGGCCGAACAATTACTCCAGGTATTACATTCAGAGCCTATTAGAACCCGAATTATTGAGAAGTATAATCTCATGGAGCATTATGAGATCGACCGGGATGGAAAGTATCCGCTTACCGAGCTCTATGAAATGTTTAAGACCAATATCAAGTTTAGTCTCACTGAATATCAGTCGGTGGAAATATCGGTAATGGACAGTGATCCGGAAATTTCAGCGGCCATTGCCAATGACATCTCCAACCTGGTTGATACGGTTTTCAATAGTATGAAGAAGAAGCGTGCCATGAGCGCCCTTGAACTGGTTGAGGAGCAATACATCGAGGCTGAGGACCAGTTGATCGCTATGCAGGATTCCTTATACAGTATTAGCTACGATTTAGCGAAAAGCATATCTCCAAGAGGTGATGCTGCAGACAAAATGATTGGCGCCTTTGCTGAATACGGTGTATCCTATATGTACATGCTGCACCAGATGAGGTATGAGGTCGGTATGGCCAATAACATGCGGATCAGGTTCCAGGAGGCCAAGATGGAGGCTCAGCAGAATCTTCCCTATAAATTTGTAGTTGAGCAGGCGATTCCGCCTGAGAAGAAGGCTTATCCCAATAAATCGCTGATTGTAGTTGTATCGACCTTTGCATCTTTGCTTTTTGCTCTGATCATACTGATTGTGATTGACAATGTAAAAACCAGGGTAGCCGTAATTAAGGAAAAATGATACTGGAGTCCAGGGAGAAATACCCCAGGAAACTCCTGTGGGGAATCCTGATTGCGTTCGTGGCATTGAATACCCTGATGCTGGCGTTCGAAATTTACTATGTACCCCTGATCCCTGCAGTTCTTTTATTTGTGGCACTGGCCATTGTCTCGGTGGATAAATACCTCCTGGCCATAGTTTTTTTTGTACCCCTCTCCATCCCCCTCTCTTCCCTGACCAGTGGGCTTGCTCTCGACATGTACCTGCCCACAGAGCCACTCCTGGCAGGATTGCTGCTTCTTTATATGATCAAGTACCTGATGGGCCACAGGATCGATATAAAGGTGCTCAGGCACCCTGTGACCATTGCCATTTATTTTCACCTGGCATGGATGCTCCTCACCAGCCTTACCAGTACAGATTTGCTGGTTTCCTTTAAGGCCTTTGCCACCAGGTTGTGGTTCATCGTAAGCTTTTATCTGATCGCATCCCAGATGTTCCGAAAGGAGAAGAATATGTATACCTACCTCTGGGTCTTTATAGTGGCCTTAACAGGAGTGATTATTTTTACCCTGATCAAGCATTCTCTCTACGGTTTTGACAACCAGGTTATGGCCCATGGTGTGAGCCGCCCCTTTTATAAGGACCATACCTCCTACGGAGCTACACTGGGCCTGATCCTTCCCATACTTCTGGCCCTTTTTACCTTTATCAAAAGGGGAGATATCAACACCCGCTTCCTGATGGCTCTGTTAATCGGACTTGTTGTTTTTGCAACTATAGTCTCCTATACCCGTGCCACATGGTTGAGTATTATTGCGGCTGCGGGGGTTTGGGTTCTCATCAGGCTTAAGATTCGTTTCGAGATAATTCTGGTGGGTGCTGCCATTCTGATCGGTCTATTCTTTTCCGTACGAACCCAGCTTATGATTCAGCTGGAGCAGAACCGTGTTGAATCGTCCGGTGAGCTGGCAGAGCATGTGCAATCCATGTCAAATATTTCCACCGACCAGTCTAACCTGGAGCGCATCAACCGCTGGAGTTGCGCTGTGAGAATGTGGAAGGACCGGCCTTTGTTTGGCTTTGGCCCCGGAACCTACCAGTTTGAGTACGGCCGCTATCAGCGTTCATTTGAGAAGACCAGGATAAGTACCGACTTTGGAACCCGTGGTACTGCCCACAGTGAGTACCTGGGACCATTGGCTGAATCAGGTGTATTTGGCCTGCTTAGTCTGCTGGTCATTATGGGAACAACGATTTATACAGGTCTCAGGGTTTATTATACAGCAAAAAGAAAGAGTATCAGGAATATAGCGGTGGCCGCATTAATCGGTCTGGTCGCTTATTATTTGCATGGCCTGCTGAATAACTTCCTGGATACCGATAAGATTTCTGTTCTTTTCTGGGGATATACTGCCATGCTGGTGGCAATGGATATTTATCACAGGGAGAGTAAGGAAGATGAGGTGGCCCCGGCGACTGCTGCAGTCCCGCCTGTGGATGCTAGCTGAAGCCGTTTTTTCCTGGAAATTCTGCACCGATGATGGAGATATCATCAAAAATTGCTGCCGATCCCTCCATAATTTTCTGGTTTTCAATGATTGTGGCGATGTTATCCTCCAGGGAATCAGGATTGCATAGCTCCTTTTCAAGGTCCTCGGTTCCAAATTCAACTCCTGAATCCTGGATCACCTCCACCAGTCCGTCTGTATAGCAAAATAGTTTGGAAGGTTGATCCAAGGTTAAGCTGGCTTCATTAATAAAGGGCAGTTCGTCAAGCATTCCCATTCCCACACATCCACTGTCCAACTGGCTTAGCTTCTCTGATCCGAACTCATATAGAAATGGTGGATTATGGCCCGCGTTGACATAGGTCAATTTCCTGGTTTGATAGTTGTACCTGGCGATGAACAGTGTGATGAATTTCTCCCCTTCGGCACTGTTCAATACACTCTTGTTGAGCCTGGTCAGGGTATCGGTAAGGCTTTGGTCGGCTGTATAAAGCGCCCTCAGGTTAGCCTGGAAATTTGACATTAGGATCGCGGCGGAGATTCCTTTTCCGGATACATCAGCAATACAGAATCCTACATCGTTTTTGCTGAGCTGAATTACATCGTAGTAGTCTCCGCCCACCTCGAAATGAGGATGGTAGAAGGCCTGCATCCTGATAAAATCATGGGAGGGGAGCTTTTCGCTGGTAGGGATCAGCATGCTCTGCATCTTGCTGGCCAGCTCCATCTCCTTCTTCAGGGCCTCCTGCCGGAGCGACTCCTGGAAGAGTCTCTTGTTCTCAATGGCAACAGTGATAATATTGGAAAGTGTCTGGATGAAGCGCAGGTGTTTGATGATGGGACTTACCCCTTCGCCCTCCTCTTCAATGTCTCCAATCAACACATAGGCAATGGCCTTATCTTTATGAGTGACGGGGATTACGATATCAACCAGTTCTGGGAATTGTTGTGGCTCTGAAGTAATAAATGAGATTTCATCGTAAATATCCAGGTCCCGCTCCACATCCACCTTTCCGAAGAAACTGTTTGCAAACCCCGAGTTTAACAGGCATTCCCATTTGTCGGAGAACTTAAGAACGATCACCTTTCCAATATCCAGGTCGTCGGTGAGCATTTTCTCATACCTGCGGATCAATTCGGTGACGGAGACATTGTCATTTATTGCCAGGGTAATATCAAGCAGTGCATTCAGTTTGAATGTGGAGATTTTCAGCCGGTTATCGGAAAATTTACCCATGGTCAATGTTGTCTGAAGTGGGGATTTATTTTTTGACCCTTTCTGAATAGGACCGGTCCCGGGTATCAACACGAATCATTTCGCCTGTGTTTATGAAGAGGGGGACCATAATTGTTGCTCCGGTCTCAAGCTCAGCCGGTTTCTGGGCTGAGGTGGAGGCGGTGTTGCCCTTTTCGCCTGGTTCACTATAGGTAACCTCAAGCTCAACAAAGGGTGGGAGGTCAACTGATAAGGGGGTTTCAGTATCGGCATGAACTACAATCTCCACCGATTGTCCCTCCTTCATCAGGTCTTCGTTTACAAGCAGGCTGGGTTCAATCATGATCTGTTCGTAAGTCTCCAGGTGCATGAAGTTGACGCCCATGTCATCTTTATAAAGGTACTGGTAAGGCCTTCTCTCAACCCTGGCTGTGTTTACCTTAACTCCCGAGGTAAAAGTATTCTCTATTACCTTGCCGGTGGTCAGACTCTTCAATTTGGTTCTGACAAAAGCGGGGCCTTTTCCAGGTTTTACGTGTTGAAATTGTACAATGGTAAAGAGGTCATTGTTAAATTCGAGGCATAAGCCATTCCTGAAATCTCCTGTTGTAGCCATATTTTGATTTTAATGCAAAGATATCATTTTGTTAATAAGCCCCTGCCTACAGTAACTTTTTCCTGGGTGTGGTTGCCACAAAGTCCTTCAGATAGAAAGGTTCGAAGTAGGCCACATCTTCAAATTCAGAATGGAGGAATTTATTGAGAACCGGTTTAGTCATGGCTCCCGAGGAAGGGTCCAGACCATCTATAAAATAGGCGTTTTTATGAGTGATGACCCCCCTGCACTTTTCGGCCCCATTTCCAAAGAAACAAATCTGGTGCTTCTCCAGCACCTTCTCAAAACTGTTTTCATCAATAATTTCGGCAGTAACTTCTTTCGTTAACTTACATTCGGCAGAGAAAAACGCGGTGTATACTTCCATTCTGCGTGCATCCAGCATGGGGCAAAGCAAAAGTTGATCTCCATGAGTTTCGATCAGCTTTTGTACCTCCTCAAGCTCTATTGCAGAATGAGCCATACTCTTAAGCGTACCGCATGAAAGTAGTGGTATATTCAGCGAATAGGCAAGCCCTTTTGCAGTGGAAACCCCGATTCGAAGGCCGGTATAAGATCCGGGTCCTTTGCTGACGGCTATGCCGTTCAGCTGATTTAATTCCTTTCCTGCAATACCGGCTGCCTCCCGGATAAACCTGTTCAAAAGGGTGGCATGGGAACGCTCCGCTCCGCTTTCAACCAGGGCAAGAATATTTTCTCCATCGGAAATTGCAACAGAACAGATATCGCTTGCAGTTTCAATATGTAAGATCAATGGATCTGCCATTGCTGATTATTTCTTCTTCTTGTCACCACTGAACAGATCCTCCTCGGAAACCATCTCCACGTTCATGTCATTTTTCAATTGCCTGGATATGGCGCTGTAGGGGGCGGTAACAATTTCAGCATCTTCTTCAATCCCTTCGGTGATTTCGATGAAAGTATTGTCCTGTATACCGGTTTTTACCTGCTTCAGAAATGCTTTCCCTTCGGAAACCACGAAAACAACTACCATGGGCTCATCACTGCTGGCCTGGGATGGCTTATTGATTGTTTCTGATGACATCGATCCATCGGAACTGATTGAGGCTAAGTTTTCTTTTCCTGCATCTCCCTTAGCGGTGCCGGTGGTGTCCAGCCTGGTAGTAACAGCCTGAATGGGAATGGAAAAGACCCCGGTTTTTTTGTCGGTTTGAATGTCTGCTGTGGCCGACATCCCTGGCCTCAGAGGAAAGGGATTGGATTCGGAAACCTTGCTGGCATATGATTCAGGTAATAAGAGGATCTTAACCATAAAGTTTGTAACCTGGTCGGAGCTTACACCGGTGGTATTGGCAGAGACTGGTATCTCGGAAACCACGCCTGCGAATCGGGTGTCCGGGTAGGCATCCACTTCAATCATTGCTGTATCCCACAGGGCCACCCTCACAATGTCGTTCTCATTCACTTCAACCTCTACCTCCATCCTGCTCAGATCAGCGATCCGAAGCATTTCAGTTCCGGACATCATGGATGTTCCAACCACCCTTTCCCCAAGTTCTACACGGAGGCTTGAGATGGTGCCCGACATGGGAGCATATATCGAAGTTTTGGTCAGGCTTTCGTCAGCTTCATCCAGGGTTGCTTCTGAACTTTGCACAGAATACTCGGAAGCTTCTTTTTCGGCCAGGGATGTATTGTAATTGGTGAGCGCCTGCTGAAATTCCGATTCTGAAATCGCCTTCTCTTCGAATAATCTGCTGCTTCTTTTGTATTCAAGACTTGCCATCTCAAGTCGAGCTTCAGATTGTTTTAGCCTTGCTTTTGAATTATTCAGAGAGGCCTCGGCCCTGTTTCGGGCCATCTGGTAGGCTTCAGGTTTGATCTTTAGCAGGTATTGACCCTTCTTAACTTTGTCGCCCTCCTTCACCACCAGTTCCACAATTTCGCCCGAGACATCGGGTGAAATGGCCACCTCGGTTTCAGGCTGGATTTTACCATTGGCTGTGATGATTTCCACAATCTCCCTGGAAATTCCCTTATCCACAGAAACTTTGAGGAAGCCTTCATTGCCAAACCAGCCCTGTTTTTTTCCAAGTGCCAGCACGATGACCAGCACAATGGCTGAGATTCCTATGATGAGAAGTAATCGTTTAGATTTCATGTTGGTGTCTTATAATGTTATAGGTTCTCCCCTGTAAAAATTAAGAATCTTAACTCTGAATATAAAATCATATTTTGCCTGAAGCAAATCCGACTGGGTGGAAGTCAGTTGATTTTTCGAGGTATTGTAGTCCACTGTATTTACCAGGCCCACCTCAAACTTCTTTTCGGTGTATTTGAAGGACTCCGCCATTGAAACAAGTGCCTGTTCTGAAGCCCTGAATTTCTTCAACGCTGCAAAGGCATCGGCATGGGCCTGTTGAATGGAGGCATAAAGCATCAGCTTCTTGCTCTGGAGTTCCAGTTGGGAACTTTCAAGCGCAATACGGGCGTTGGCAATGCTTGTATTTACCTGCCAGCCATTGAAAATGGGAACGGATAAGCCAAGGCCCACTCCGGCTGCTCGGTTGTCCACCATCTGATCAACGAAGGGATACGCTCCAAGAGTGGGATCGTTCATCTGCCCATAAACGTTAGTTCCGGTGAAGTCAGGTGATGTGTTTCCAATAATTGGGGTGATTGGCGTTAACCCTGTTACTTGTTGCCGTACATCTGAATACCCGGTGTTATAGTTGCCCGAAAGGTATAGCTGGGGAGACCTGGAGCCTTTTGCTACGCTCAATTGCTTTTCGGAGCTTTCGAGCGAATACTGAGCCCCCCTGATCTGGGGCATCTCTTGTTCTGCAATTTGGTATACCTCAATTGCGCTCATAACAATGGGATTTTCATCAGGATCATCGAGCCGGGGAATGTAGACATCAAATGCTGTGTCGACAGGAAGATCGAGGGTCTGCTGCAGATTGAGCAGGGAAATGGCCAGCTGGTTTTCGGCATTAACAAGGTTCAGCTC
>JAOZLK010000029.1 GCA_029934875.1 Bacteroidales bacterium
CAATGCTTTCCCCTTTGTGAAGTTCATTGATGGTAGCAGGTCCTATACCCTGAATGGGGTGAGCATCGAAATTAGCAGGGGAACTTATCCCATAGCCAGAACACAGACCCACCATACCATGGAGGGCAGACCCATTGTAAGAGAAACGACCCTGGAAGAGTACCAGAAGGATCCGCATGCCGGGAATCACTTTCATCTTGAAGCAGAGTCTCATATGAAGACCCTCTACCCCGAAGCAAAATTTGATGGCTATCACTGGGGACTGATGATCGATCTGAACAAGTGTACAGGGTGTAATAACTGCATCGTATCCTGTACCTCTGAAAACAATGTGGCAGTTGTGGGCAAGGAGGAGGTGAAGAAGCGCAGAATCCTGCACTGGCTGCGCATTGACCGATATTATTCAGAAACGCCCGACAACCCGAGGGTTTTTCAACAGCCTGTAATGTGTCAGCACTGTGATAATGCTCCCTGTGAGAATGTTTGCCCGGTTTCGGCAACCATGCACAGTAACGAGGGTCTCAACCAGGTGGCCTATATACGATGCATTGGTACCAAATATTGCATCAACAATTGCCCCTACCGGGTAAGGAGATTCAACTGGTACAATTATGTGAAAAACGACAAGTTTGACTATAACTTCAACAGCGACCTGGCACGACTGGCACTCAATCCCGATGTCACAGTACGGGAACGTGGGGTGGTGGAGAAATGCACCTTTTGTGTGCAACGGATTCAGGAGAAAAAAATGGAGGCCAAGTTGGAGAATCGTCCACTTATGGATGGGGAAATTCAACCGGCCTGCGCTCAGTCATGTCCTTCCGGCGCCCTGGTTTTCGGCAACATGAACGATCCGGAGGCGAAGGTGAGTAAGCTGAAAAAACAGGAGCGGAATTATCACTTGCTGGAGCAATTGCATACCCTTCCATCGGTGGGTTACCTTACCAGGGTGAGGAATGTGGAACCCGGTCCGGAATCTGAAGTGCACCCGGGTCCGGAATCTGAAGCGCACCCGGGTCACCAGGAAGATCATACACACGAACAACATGGATAACAAACCTTACAGATACTATGTATAATACGGAAGTCAGGGGACCGCTGATCCTGGGGAATAAATCCCTGGGCCAGATTACGGCGGATATTACCTCCCCACTCTATGCTCGTCCAAAGTTCTGGTGGATCGTAGGACTTGGAATCAGCTCGATACTTATGCTGCTGGGATTCTGGTCCATCTATGTGACCATCTCCCAGGGGATTGGTACCTGGGGTGTAAATAATACCGTGGGATGGGGCTGGGCCATCATTAATTTCGTGTGGTGGATCGGGATCGGCCATGCCGGTACCGCCTTCTCCATTTTTCTCCTGATCCTGAGACAGGAATGGCGTTCTTCCATCAACCGTGCAGCTGAAGCGATGACCGTGGTGGCTGTGGCCTGTGCTGCGATTTTCCCGGCCCTGCACATGGGCCGGATCTGGGATGCATTCTTCATTTTCCCTTATCCCAATACACGCGGACCTTTGTGGGTGAATTACAATTCTCCACTCTTCTGGGACTTTATCGCCATATCGGCCTACCTTTTGATCTCGGCCTCTTTCTGGTACCTGGGAATGATCCCCGATTTTGCCACCATTCGTGACAATACTAAATCGAAGATAAAAAAGGCAGCCTACGGCTTCTTTGCCATGGGATGGAGAGGTTCAGTGGGAGAGTGGAAGCGTTACGAAGGGCTCTCTTACATCCTGGGAGGTATCGCTGCTGTCCTGGTGGTGTCAGTTCACTCCATTGTTTCAACCGACTTTGCTGTATCCGTAGAGCCTGGCTGGCATACAACCATCTTTCCGCCCTACTTTGTGATTGGGGCTATCTTTTCAGGATTTGGAATGGTAATGACACTGATGATTATCCTTCGTAAGATCTACAAACTGGAGGATTTTATAACAAATGCTCACCTCGACAAAGTTGCCAAGATCCTGATTTTCATTTCGCTGATTATGGGAACTGCCTACCTGACCGAAATCTTCCTGGCCTGGTACTCGGGCAACGAATATGAGATATTCACCTTCTTTCATAATCGGATTACCGGCGAGTTCACCATCCAGTTCTGGTGCATGTTCGTCTTCAACGCCCTGGTGCCTCAGCTCATGTGGTTCAAGAAGATCCGTAGCAATCTGCTGATCGTATTTATTATTTCCATTCTCATCAACGTGGGAATGTGGTTCGAGCGCTTTAATATTGTAATCACCTCCCTTACAAAGAATTATCTACCATCTGCCTGGGCCAGTTACACCCCCACATTTGTGGAGATCTCCATGTACCTTGGTACCATTGGCATCTTTACATTCGGTGTGCTGCTTTTCTTCAAGTACATTCCCATGATTGCCATCTCCGAGGTGAAAGCGGTGAATAAATTCCAGGCCAAAGAGTCAAAAGTCAAAAGTCAACCGTCAAAAGAGGATTAAAAATGGAAGCACAATATCTTATTGGGGTTTTTGATGAGGAGGAATCCATGCTCACAGCATTCCGAAGGATGAAGGAAGAAGAGCTGGAAATAGAGGATGTGTTCACACCTTACCCCATCCATGAGGTACTGGATAATCATGGCCGGAAATCAAAAATAACTATTGTTGGATGGTTTTACGGACTGTTTGCCGCCCTTGGCGTTCTGGCCTTCCTTGTCTACACCGCGGTAATAGACTGGCCGCTCAACTACGGAGGAAAGCCCAGCAGTGCATTCCCTTCTTTCATTGTGGTTACAATCATCCTGACCATTCTCAGTATTACAATTCTGAGCCTTGGGACCTTTTCGTGGCGTGCCAATCTTTGGCCGAGCAATGAGAAACCTATTTATCACGATAGGGCCACTGACGATAAATTTGTGATCCTTGTGAAAAAGGAGAATGTAGATCAGAATAAGGCGAGCTCTTTGTTTAAGGAGACAGGTGCTTCAGAAATTTTAGAAAAGTAAAAATATAAGCATGAAGAGAAACCTCATACTTGCAGCATTTGCTTCATTGGCCATGATTTCGTGCGACAGGACCCGGTCCAGCACAGGATGGGATTACATGCCCGACATGTACTATTCAAATGCCTATGAGTCATATACCGCCAATCCGAATTTTGCTGACGGGCTTACCATGAGAACACCAGTGGAAGGTACGGTCCCCAGGGATATGGAGCCCTTCCCCTGGAAGAAAACCGACGAGGACCGGATCTCAGCCGGTGAAGCCCTGGTGAATCCTTATGTGGCAACAGAAGAAAATCTGGCCCGGGGTGAAGCGGCCTATGGAATATTCTGCCTCTCCTGTCATGGTGAGAAAGGTGATGGTCAGGGATTTCTTTATACCAGCAAAAAATACCCCTATCCCCCGGGCAACCTGATCAGTGAAAAGGTGACCATCCTGAATGATGGGGAGATCTATCATTCGATCACGGTAGGATATGGGATCATGGGAGCTCATGGAAACATGATCAGGCAGGACGATCGCTGGAAGATCATTTTACACATTCGTGAGAACCTTCAACAAAAGGCGCCCTAAATTAATTTCAAATGGAAGAGAGACTCAAATTATCCCGGATCTATATAATTGCATGCCTGTCTATGATTGTCATCGGTATTGCGGCACTTGTTGTCGCCTTCATTGGTGATCCTCAAAGGGCATGGGCCAACTACCTTTTAAATAATGTCTACTTTCTCTCCCTGGCCGTGGGAGCCATGTTTTTTTTATCCATCCAACGTGTAAGCCACTCGGGGTGGTCGGCCGGATTTATTCGGGTACCGGAAGCCATGGGGGCCTACATTCCCATAGCAGCTGTGCTTTTCCTGCTGCTGATTCCCGGAGCCCATTCGCTCTATCACTGGTCACATGCCGATGCAGTAAGTCACGATTCGCTGCTGGCTCATAAGGCACCCTACCTGAATCTCCCTTTCTGGGTGATCAGGATGGTAGTTTTTTTCGGGCTATGGATTCTCATGACATGGCTGATACGCCGTCTCTCCCGGCGGGAAGATTTATCGGGAGGTCTCAGCTTCTTTAAGAAGGGTGAGCATTACGCCAAGATTTTTATTTTCATCGTGATTATTACCTTCTCATTTGCCATGATCGACTGGATCATGTCCATCGATGCGCACTGGTACAGCACTATTTTTGCCATCAAAAATTTTGTGGCAGCATTTCACCACGCTGCCATCATTATCGTCTTTATCGTCTTGATACTCAACCAGCGTGGTTATTTCCCTTTCCTTAGCAAATCTCATGTGGGTGACTTTTCACGGTATATTTTCATGCTCTGTATTATCTGGGGCTACTTCTGGTTTACAGAATTCATGCTGATCTGGTATGCCAATATACCCGAGGAGACTACCTATTTCATTACCCGCGTAAGGGGTGAAGGGTGGAGGCCTTTCTTTTTTGCCAACCTTCTGATCAACTGGTTTCTCCCCTTTGTTTTACTGATGCCCAAAGCCATCGGCCAGAACAAGCTGGTAGTGAAAATTGTGATTCCGGTTTTGATTGTGGGTCAGTTTATTGATCTCTACTTGCAGATTTTCCCAGGGACGGTTGGTAAGCAGGTACTGGGTTTCCAGGAAATTGGTATTTTTGTCGGCTTTGCAGGGCTGTTTATGTTGGTTGTGGGCTACGCATTAAGCCGGGGTAATCTTTATCCGGTCAACCACCCTTACCTGGAGGAATGCAAACATCATCATACTTAAACGAGTGACTCACCCTTATCGCACCTTTCATTTCCTTAGCCTGGATATTGTACTTGGCACATTAGCCACATCCGTACTGGCTGCCCGTTTATTTGAGGCAAATCCCGGATGGGCCTGGTGGGTAGCCCTGGCCATGACTGTCTGGGTGCTTTATACCGGCGACCACCTTCTGGATGCCTGGAAGCACCGAAAAAGCAGCAAGCGTGAGATGCATAGCTATATTTTCAGGAAAAAGGGCATCCTGATTTATATCCTGGGAGTGGTAAGCGTAGCCGACCTGATTGTGGTCTTCAATTTCCTGGACACGGCCATGCTCAAAGTGGCCCTGCTGATGGCAGGAGGAGTATTCCTGTTTTACGCCATGCGACATATTTTCAGGAGTAACAGGCTGTTATTTATCCCTGGTGAGTTTTTTGTGCTACTCATCTATCTGGCCGGTGCCTGGATGGGCCCTTATATAGCCCGTAGCCTTCCTCTGAGCTCCGGGCATATCCTGATCCTGGCAATGATGGCCGGAGTGCTCTTGCTGAACCTGGGTGTAATCTCCCTGTATGATGTGAAGATTGATAGCCGCCTGGGAATTTCCACACTGGCCGGAACACTGGGAAAGAAATCAAGCCGAAGACTGATGATCGCAACAGCCGCCATGGTACTCCTGATGGCTCTGCTGCAATTTTTGGTTTACGGAACAGAACGCTCTTCGCAGTTTGCCCTGATCCTGGCAGCGATGGCCGGCCTGCTTTTGTGGGTCCTGCTGAGCCCCTCCCTTTTCAGAAAGCAGGAAGCATACAGGCTGGTTGCCGATGCAGTACTCTATATGGGTTTTCTCTCCTTTCTTATATAAATTGGAATATAGCCATTACCCATGGAAACATGGCCATTACCCTTCTCGCTTAAACCGAGCTAGCGAGCTCAGCTAAACCTTTTGCAAAGGTTTGTAGGCTTCGAAGTCCAATGGCCATATTTCATAGCTTGGGAATGAATATCAAACTCCTTGCTTAAACTGAGCTAGCGAGCTCAGTGAAGCTAAACTTTTTGCAAGGGCAGTGTCGTCTGATATTCTTTTGCAAGAAGTCCACCTGTTTTCGTCACTTCCTTTCATATTATTGCTAAGAGCAGTGGCTGTTATCGTATAGCCAAAACTGCCGGATCCTTTTCCGATCCGAACACAGTTCTCCTCCTGAAATTCCCTCGCCACATCCTGAAATCCTCTCGCCACATCCTGAAATTCCCTCGCCACATTCTGAAATGTAGAACCAAACACCTTTCTGCTTGAAAACTGCTTAATAATGCTCCAACTCAATTGACTACTCATGAAAAGGGATCTAAATTATCCAGTTATTATCTTATTTGGTGCTTTTCGGATATAGAATATCCCTTTATAGATATTTAATATCCAAATCAACATCAATATGGTTAATAACTGGATAAAATACATCTAATTCAAAATGTTTTTTTCATCCTTAGTATCGATATAAGCCCCGCTTGTACCATATACCAGGAAAGGAATCAAGTTCTGCCATCAAGGTAAGAAGGGATTGGGTTATAACACCGTTTACAAACGCTACCACCCAGTCATTGATTATGCAATTAGTTTTTGATTGAAAGCCTGTATAATATGTTGTATATTTATTGTTATGCCGCTATTGGCAATAGAATATATGTTCCATGTACATTTTCATTAATTGCATGTTATTTGGAGACACATTTATCAGAGATTAATGGCAATTTAGGCCCTGAAAAGCAAAAACAATATACTTGTGAAAATACTAATTACACATATTGTCCTATTAATGACTGCAATAACTTATTCAAATGATTTATTGGGTCAGTACATGAAAAAGAGTTTGAGCGGAGAGTATTTGGGACAGCAAAAGCCTAGCCTAAAACCAAAAATATTTGCTCCTAATATTGTTTCCAAGACAGGGGAATATGAATTCGGTTCAGTTTTTTCATCTGATGGTAATGAATTCTATTACGGTGTTGATGTAAATGGTAAATCTGAAATAAGATTTATGGTTCGCAAAAACAATCAATGGAGTATTCCTAAAAGAGTTGGTTTTTGTAAAGGGTTTAGTTGCAACGACCCCTTTTTCTCTCCATATGATGATAAGCTATTTTTCATATCTGATATGCCTATAGTTGATTCGGTATACAAGAATGATATTGACATTTGGTATGTTATTAGGGAAGGAGAAAGTTGGTCAGAGCCTATTAACGCTGGTGAAATGATTAATACCAATAAAAACGAATACTATATCTCCTTTACTAAGGAAGGAACGATGTACTTTGCTTCAAATGCAGGAACAACAGACACTACCAAATGGAACTATGATATTTACTATTCAGAATCTAAGGATTGGGAGTTTCAAAAGCCGGTAAGATTGTGTGATAGCATTAATACTATTGGGTACGAGGCAGATGTTTTTATCTCTCCTGATGAGCGTTTCATTATTTTTTGTTCATATAGGGATTCAGGATTTGGTCAAGGCGATTTGTATATCAGCTTCAAGGAAAATGGTACCTGGTCAAAGGCAATAAATATGGGAGAGGATATAAACACAGAAGGGCATGAGTTATGTCCTTTTGTGACTGCGGATGGCGAATTCCTTTTCTATACAAGTAATGAAGATATTTATTGGGTTGATACAGGAATCATTGATGCCCTCAGAAATGAAAGTCCGTAAGGTATAGACAATTGAATTGTATGACATGGAACAAATCACTAAAGCCGACCGCGACGCGTGTCACGCCCTTCGCAAAATGACAAAGGTTGCGCCACGCTACGGCGGCTTCCACCGTTCCACAGCGAGTTAAAAAGACCATGTTTTTCCTTATATTTAGTTAGCGTTATTAGTAACGGAACCCGAAATGAACAATATTATAAACGGAAACTTAATTGCAATCATTGTTGGGGTATCTCTAGCTCTGCTAGGTATACTGATACAAAGGACTCGTGCGTATTGCCTTATCGCTGGTTACAATACATCTACTCCTGAGGATAGAAGCAAGGTAAACATCAAATCGGTTGCTAAAGCAATTAGAAATACCTTGATTATGGTAGGGGTTGTTTGGATTGCCATCCCAGTAATTAGTGATCTCCTAAAGCTGGGACAGATTAAATGGTTGATTGTCATTGTACTGCACATTTCTCTAACACTAGAACTGGTATTCCGCGTGAATTCAAAGGAAAAATATAAAAGGACTATTAACGCTAACAATAGATAATTCAGCAAAATTGATTTTTCGTATCTTTGAATAAACCTATTTATATGACCTTCGAAAGAACATATGAGATTAAAGATGACAAGCAACTAATCATTAGTCTGCCTGACAAATTCAGATCCAAGAAGCGCGTTCGAGTCATTATTGAAGATGTTGATGAAGACAAACAGTCAAAATTGGAATATTTGAAAAAGGCTGCGAACGATCCGCTATTTCTTTCAGATGTTCAGGAGATTCAGGAAGACTTCCAATATACTGACAAAGAGTCTCTATGAAATATAAGAAGTGGAGTATCTGGCGTGCAAATCTTGATCCATTAGTTGGTTCTGAGCAGGGAAAATCAAGGCCGGTAATTATTATCAGTGAGGACGATATCAACGAACTTCTTAATGCTGTTAATATCATTCCAATCACTTCAAGGAAGCCCGGAAGAGAAGTATATCCAAATGAGGTTTTAATCTCAGCTTCCAAAACCGGACTCGATGTTGAATCTATTGCCCTATGTCACCAAATAAGGACAATAGATAAAAAGCGACTTTCGAAACTGTATGGCAAGATAGGCTCAAAGAAAGTCCAGAGAGAGGTACATGAAGCCTTGACATTTCAGCTTGGGATCAACATTGAGTAGAATGCCCTCAATTGCCTCCATTACGTGAATCAATTACCGGCAACGCTGTAGAATCACTAAAGCCGACCGCTAGCAGCGGCTCAGTTCCACCGTTCTGCGATCAATAATTAGGGATGGAAATGTTAAATTATGAATAACAATATTTATTAACCCACCTAACCTCTATACGAAAAACCATTGCAAAATCACAATCACAAAAGTATTAGCTATGAAAACAACGGGATTCAAAGGTTATTGCCAGCCAGGACGTCTGATTTTTCTATTCTTGTTATTTCCATTATTTATTGCCTGCAATCAGAAATCTGATGAGGGCGTATATAATGAAGAAAACCCGGAAGTTGATCCGATAGAAGGTGTTTGGAAACTTAAAAATCAATATTGGGTAAAAGATGGGGATACACTTCTTTTAGGTCCAGATGAAATACCTATCAAGCAAAAAATCTATCTCGATGGGTATGTGATTTGGACTACTGAGGCTTCATCTGATTCCTTAGAGTGGCACGGATTTGGAACTTATTCACTTACCAATAACACACTGAATGAGAAGCTTGTGTCAATGTCAATCCCAATGAAAGACAAAATGGGATCTGAGGACGAGACAATCTACCAAATTGAATTCGATAATGCTAACTGTAAGCAATCGACTAATTCTGTTCATCGCGGAACAATATATCTGTCAGTCGAAGAGTGGAAAAAACTTAATTAGGACGCAGAACAAATCACTAAAACCGACCATAACGCGTGTCACGCTCTTTGCATAAAAGGCAAAGCCTGCGCCATGCTACGGCAGCTCAGTTCCACCGTTAACTTCTAAAGCGAAAGATTACCGTATTTATCAGGGAAGAAAAGGAGGTAGCGTTTTAAGCCGTTGGGTGGTAGTTCAGACCGTCGTTAGAAGATTGGCTTATAGAGGAAGCAATCTGAGGACCTGAGGATTTTCCATTCAATTGATTACGATCAGGACTATGAACTGGCGTCTGAGTATTTCAACAACGCACGGAATAATGGCATCCAGGGATCAAATACTGATTTCTTGCTATGCGCAATTTCAACTCGACACCGCATGCCTATCTTTACCACAGATAAAGATTTCAGTAACTTCCAATCAGTTATTCCGGTAGAATTACACAAGATTAGAACCTAAGCGATAAGTACTCTGGCTCCAAAGGTCTGAAAATATGACCATTACGCCTGGAAACATGGCCATATCCCATGGCAAGGAAATGATATCCCATGGCAAGGAAATGATATCCCTCGCAAAGAAAGGAAGTAAATTAGGCCTTCCCGGAAAGAAAGGGAGGGTCTAGATGTCCTCCACGACTTCGTAGCCGGTCTCGGTGATCTGGATCTTTATTTCCTCCACCGATGTGACGTTTTCGTCGTATTTGACCTTGGTCCACTTCTCCTCGTGGGAGGACTCCGCAGAGGCAATGCCATCCAGGCCTTCAAGCCCTGCATTAATTGCATTTTCACAACCCTCGCAGGTCATGCCGTTCACATTGATCACCACCTCTACCCATTGGGCGTCGGCTGAAACTTCAGTTGCTTCGCCCTGGGAGGCATCTGTTTTTGGTTGGGAATTACAGGCAAGCATAAACATGGCTACCAGCGCGATCCATAAAATTTTCATAGGGTTCAGGTTTTAATAAATGTTCATTTCCAGTATTTTATTGGCAATTAGTGCCAGGATAATCACCAGGTAAAACAAATTTACAGTAATAAATGCCTTTTTCCAATGTTGCATCAAATCACCCCGGAAAGAGAGCCTGAACATCCGGATCATAAAGACAATGGTAAGGAGAATCAATATAGCTGAAACAAGTCTGTTTTCCATTATCGGTGTTACAGGCAGCATCGTTACGACCACTGCAGTGGCCGCAATCCAGATGAAGCTCAGATTTCGAATCTGGCGGGGTTCAAGGAGGTTTGTGATCACAGGCATCCCGGCATCCCTGAACTGGCTGCCGATTTTAAGCAGAAGCAACCAGTAGTGGGGCATCTGTCCCACAAAAAGAAGAAAGGCCACAAGTACAATCTCGAGGTCCAGGGGCGATCCGCCCGCAGCGGTCCAACCGATCAGGGGGGGCAGGGCACCAATGAGTGCGCCGGGAAACACAGCAAAGGCCGTGATTCGTTTGAGAGGAGTGTAGACCCCATTGTACCAGAACAGGGTAAATAGTCCGATCCCCGCCGCCATATACTCCCCTGTAAACAGTAACAATACAAGTCCTGAAAGGGAAAATGCAAGAGAGATGATGATGGCATGCTTATAGTGGATAATGCCTGCCGGAATGGGTCTGTTGCGTGTGCGGTCCATCAGGGCATCAGTTTTTCTCTCCTGAATCTGGTTGATGGCACCAGAGCCCATGGAAAGTAAAAATACACCGAAGATCACCAGGATTGCATCCTTGTCAAGGAGGGGAGTGTGGAGAAAATAGCCCAGAAAACCGGTAAGAGCCACCGGGAGGGCGATTGTGAATTTGCCCAGTTTAAGAATTGAACGAAGGTATAAGCTGGCCGGAACGCTACTCATTGAGTTCTTTCAGATACTCTACAATCAGTTTTACTTCCTCCTCGCTGACCATCCCTTCATAGGATAGCATGAGGCCCTTGTTATAACCCTTGACCACATCGGCATTGGGCTCGTAGATGGAACGCATAACATATTCCTCATCCATGGCCACCTCACGTTCGTCCCGGCCTGTGACAACAGTCCGGGTATTGCCCCACCCGCCCAGGTAGGAGGGACCCACCAGTTTGGACCCATCCTGCGAGTGACAGGCGTTACAACCGTTTTTTCGAAGTACTTCCCAACCCTGGTCAGCCAGGGAGACATCAGCTCCGGCAGCCGGGCCCTCCACTGCAGTGGTGTCCAGAACCCAGGCATCAAACTCCTCTTTGGGCATCACAATCACACTGGTGATCATGTAAGAGTGCTCCAAACCGCAGTACTCCGTACAGAAAAGATCAAACTCTCCCGGGCTGCCAGGGATGAACCACATCACTTTGTCCTGCCCGGGAACCATATCTTCCTTAACACGGAATGCCGGGATATAGAGGCTGTGTAGTACATCCAGTGCAACCAGGTCGAGGATGACCGGCTCATTCAGGGGTACATAGAGTGTATCTGAGGTTTTGCCATTTTCATATTGAAACTGGAAATTCCACATCCTTGCAATGGCAGTAACATGCATGGCTTCATCCGGGGGATTCTTCATGGGGCGCCATCCCATCCAACCAAAATAGAACATGACCAGGACCAGAACCAGGGGAACAGCAGTCCAGATGATCTCAAGCTTAGTGCTACCTTCATTCTGTACGGCCTTGGGATGCTTGTCCTTCCTGTATTTGTGTATGAATACGATCATCACGACCGTCAGGCCGATCAGAAAGAAGGCAGAAATACCAAGAATCACCATGAAGGCCAGGTCAACACCTGCGACAAAATTGGAAGCTTCCTGTGGAACAGCAGTATACATGGTTAAAGGGATTTATCTGAATGCATAATCGAGAAAAGTAACGATAATAACAGCGGCAAATACTAGAAAGACAAAGGCGACCATGACCCTGAATATCTTTTCATCGAATTTCAGATGCATGAATATGGCCAGTACAATAAATGATTTGGTGCTGGCCAGCAGCAGAGCTACAGCCATCGTCCAACGGGTCAGCTCAATCTGGGTTACTGCCACAGAAATTCCTGTCAGGCATAAGAGGAGAACCAGTATGAGGCCGTAGGTTCGGTATGAGACTATATGGTGTGATGAGTCCGACATATCAGTTAATTTAAGTAATCAGGTAAAACAGTGGGAACAGGAAGATCCAGATTAAATCAACCAGGTGCCAGTATAATCCGCCATTTTCCAGTAGTTGGTAATTATCAAAGCTGAGCCTGTCATTCTTTACCCGCATAAATCCAACTCCGAGGAATACCATTCCGACGATAATATGGACAGCATGCAATCCGGTCATGAAAAAATAGAGGCCGAAAAAAAGTATGTCACCCTGTCCAAGTTCTTCCAGTACAGGTGAGCCGGGGTAGAGCCCATGGCTGATCTTACCGCTCCATTCGAAGTATTTGTTTACCAGGAATACCAGCGCCAGAATCAGGGTTATCCCGATCAGGATCAGGGTCAGTTTTTTATCCTTTTTCTGGATTGCCGTAGTGGACATGGCTATGGTCATAGAGCTGATCAGCAAAATAACCGTGTTGATGGTCCCCACGGTTACATCCAGCTGCTTGGCTGCAAGATGAAAGGCTTCCTGGTTCGCGTGTCGGTAGACAGCGTAGACGATGAAAAGCCCTCCAAATAGCAGCAGTTCGGTAAAAATAAAGAGCCACATGCCAAGCTTGGATCCTAAATCATCCCTGTGCTCATCATGATGTACGGCGGTTTCAGACATATGCATGTGCTTTAATCAAACTTATAGGTTGCTTTGTCAATCACTGGAATCTCATCAAAGTTTTCGAGAGAAGGCGGTGATTTAATCCTCCATTCCAGGTTGGTGCCTCCCCATGGATTATGTGGTGCGATCGGACCGCTGCGGGCCGATTTGATCAGGTTGGTTACGATGATAACCAAGCCGGTGATCATGACCAGGGCACCAAATGTGGAAATGATATTTGGACCATGGAACTCCTCCAGGTAATCGAAGTAGCGGCGAGGCATTCCCTTCATTCCCAGGTAAAACATGGGTCCGTAGAGGGTAACAAAACCAATGAAGAAAACGATCCAGCCGGTCCGCGCCCAGCTATTGTCATACATTCGGCCGTAGATAACGGGAAACCAGTAGTGTATGGCCCCAAAAAAGGCAAATCCCACTCCCCCGAATACGATGAAGTGAAAATGAGCCACCACAAAGGCGGTATCATGAAGATGGACATCGGTGGCCAGTGCACCAAGTACAAGCCCGGTGAGACCTCCGATCATAAATATGAATATGAAAGAAGCCGCCCACTGAAAGGGAACCTCGGTACTGATGGATCCCTTGTGCATGGTGGTGATCCAATTGAAGACCTTGATGGCACTGGGTATGGCCACAAGAAAGGTAAGGATCGAAAATGTGAATAGTGCAGTACCACTCATGCCTGAAGTGAACATGTGATGAGCCCACACAAAATAGCCCACAAAGGCAATGGCCAGGGTGGAGATCACAATAGCCTTATATCCAAAAATGGTCTTCCTGGTAAAGGTGGGAATGATCTCCGAAATGGCACCCATGGCCGGGAGAATCATAATGTACACAGCAGGGTGGGAATAGATCCAGAAAAGGTGCTGGTAGAGCAGGGGATCGCCCCCCTTGGCAGGATCAAAGAAACCGATACCCAGAATCCGCTCCCCGGCAACCATCAGCAGGGTGATTCCCACAATGGGAGTGGCAAGCAACTGGATCCACGCGGTTCCGTAAATGGACCATGGAAAAAGCGGCATTTTCATCCAGGTCATCCCCGGAGCCCTCATCCTGTGAATGGTTACAATGAAGTTCAAGCCCGTAAGAATGGATGAAAATCCAAGCACAAAGGCGCCCAGGGCTGCAGGCAGCATGTTGGTACCCGTTTTAAAACTATAGGGTGCATAGAAGGTCCATCCGGTATCAGGAGGTCCGTTTCCAAACAGGGAGATGATCACCAGTATGGAACCCAGAACATAGATATACCATGAGAAGAGGTTCAGCCTGGGGAAGGCCACATCCTTGGCCCCGATCTGAATGGGGAGCAGGAAGTTCCCAAATACTGCCGGAAGTCCGGGTATTACGATCAAAAAAATCATAATCACACCATGAACGGTGAAGGTGGCATTGTAAGCCTGTGGCCCCATGAGGGTTTTTCCAGGGGCAATCAGTTCGAGTTTCATGAGCAGCCCCAATACCACTCCAACGGTAAACCATACCATCATGGAGTAGAGATAAAGCAAGGCAATCCTTTTGTGATCGGTGGAGAGAATCCATTTGAAGATTCCCTTTCTTCCCATGTCCTCCTCCAAATAGGTTTTATGCACTTTGCTCTCTGAAGTTTGTGAAGTCATATGATTTATTTTGTTTTTCTTTTTCGGTAAAACAGCAGTACAAGAAACAGGACCAGGGCCATGAAGATGATCAATGTGGCAGAAACCTTGGTGATGTTCAGCACATATTTCTGCCCTTCAGGATCCAGTGAGTAGCAATATTGAAGTACACGATTAATGGTGGGGCCCGATTTCCCCTTACCGGCATCGATAATGGACATTTTCAATTCGAAGGGGAGGAAGTAGATTCCGTTCATATACCTGGAGATCTTTCCGTCGGGGGTCACGATGATTAGCGTGGCCGCATGAATGAAATCATTTCCGGTGGGTTTATACCTGAAACCGGTTGCCTCGGTCAGTCGGCTAATGTTGGCACTGTCGCTGGTGAAGAAGAGCCATCCTTTTTCGGCTTCCTCTTTTTTCTCCATCAGATTCAGGTAGTTGTTTTTTTTCCGAACAGCCAGGATCGTATTCTCCCTGGCATCGAAACTGATGGTCAGGGCCTGGTAATCCTCGCCCAGTACCATGTCGCTTGCGTCCATGGCATTTGAAAGTCCGTCCATAAGCGGGGAGCAGATTCCGGGACAACGGAAGTAAACAAAATTCAGGATAGTGGGTTTGTCGATCAGGTCTCCGATGATGACTGTATCCCCATGTTCATCAACCAGCATGGCGTCCATGGGGATGTATTGATCCAGTTTCTCAACGATGCCGATCTCAATGTCGGTTTCCTCTTGAGCATTGACCACGCCGAGGGTGATCAACAGTAATAATGTTGTCAGGGTTCGATTCATACTTGAAATAACAAATATCCCTTGAAATTGATTGATATGCATTCTTAAGATGATAGATTTTTCATCTAATTTATAGTAAATAAAAATAAGAACTTTCGATAAGGATCGGTTTAGATTCCTAATTTTGATATTCCAAGCTCAAAAAGTATGGTAAAAAAAGTCTTCAAATTCTATTACGAGGGATTTAGAAATATGACCTGGGGCAGAAAACTGTGGGGAATCGTCTTGTTAAAACTGTTTATTATGTTTGTCATCCTTAAGATCTTTTTCTTTCCCGATGTGTTGAAACGGGACTTTACCACCGACGAAGAAAGGAGCGAGCATGTGCTGGAACAACTTACGAATCCTTAAAACCTATGATGGAATCAATTGATATGTCACTGGTTGACTGGTCGAGGGGGCAGTTTGCCCTTACTGCCATGTTTCACTGGATCTTTGTGCCACTTACACTCGGGCTCTCATTTATTGTGGCCTTTATGCACACCATTTACGTCCGAAGCGGTGATGAGGAGTGGAAGCGGATCACAAAATTCTGGATGAAACTTTTCGGGATCAATTTTGCCATCGGGGTATCCACCGGAATTATCCTTGAATTTGAGTTTGGAACCAACTGGTCCAATTACTCGTGGTTTGTAGGTGATATATTCGGGGCTCCCCTGGCCATTGAAGGAATTTTTGCCTTTTT
>JAOZLK010000030.1 GCA_029934875.1 Bacteroidales bacterium
TCCTGTTCTTCTGCTCAGTATTAAGATGGGCCAGCTGTCCTGCGGCTTTTTTCGCATTTTGCCCTATAACATTTAACTCTTCCATTCTCTTCTTTTTATTTTTTTACTGAGTACTGTGTACTGTCCCCTGAGTACTGCTATTCTGCCATTTGGCTGGTGGCATCACTCACGAAAAAGGTACCCAGGTCCTTCCCTTCCAACACATCGAGAATGGTGTGAGGGTCATTCCCATCGGCAATAACCACATCCACATTGTGCTCACGGCATAATTCTGCAGCGGCAATTTTAGATGCCATTCCACCCTTACCCAGCTTCGATGAACCATTCACATCCACATCCTTTAAATCATTACTTGCCTTCATGACCTTTGGCACTTTTCGCGCAGATTCATTAAGGTGCGGATCGGAGGTAAACACACCATCGGTATTTGTGAGGATCAGTAGCAAATCGGCCTGTACCAGAGTGGCAACTGCTGCCGAGAGTGTATCGTTATCTCCGAACTCAATCTCATCAGTGATTACAGTGTCATTCTCATTCACAACGGGAATAATCTTCATCTCCAGGAGTTGCAGCAGGGTATTCCTTGCATTCTTCCTGCGTAAACTGTTTTCGATACCATCCCGGGTCAATAAAACCTGGGCAACGGTCTTGCTATACTCATCAAAAAATTTCTGATACAGGCGGATGAGCCCTACCTGTCCAATGGCCGCAAGGGCCTGCTTCTTCACCAGGTCAGTGGGCCTTTCCTGCAGCCCGATCATTCCAACGCCAACCCCCACGGCTCCCGATGAAACCAGGATGACCTCCTTACCACTGTTCTGAAGATCCGACAATACCATGGCCAGCCTCTCCATGCGTTGAAGGTTAATTTTACCGTTGTCATAGGCCAGGGTACTGGTGCCTACCTTGACTACAATTCGCTTCTTCTCTTTTAAATATTTTCTGTGTGTCATGACTTTTCAAAATAGTTTTTCAATGCTTCAACCACCTCTTCTCCATTGACAAAAGCAAAACCTTCATAGGCCTTACTCAGCTTTGCCTTTACCTGATCAGTGCCGGGATTTCCAATACTACCCATATGGGTGTAGCCATGGTCCCGGCCAGGCCTGTAACGTCCACTATCTATCTCCCTTGCAACCTCCTTATAAGCATCTCTGAAGGGCATTCCGGTTTTCACCTTTGAGTTCACCTCCTCCACCGAATAGAGATACTGATAAGTTTCATCGTCCAGGATACTGTCATTAACTTTTACATTTTTAATCACGTACTGCATCATATGCAGACAATTTTTCATTTCGGAAAGGGCCGGATGGATCACCTCCTTAAGAACCTGAAAATCGCGATGGTAACCAGAAATAAGATTGGTGGTTACCGCCGAAACTTCAGAAGGAGTATTTACCAGGCGGTTGCACCTGGCCCTGATCAGCTCAAGCACATCCGGATTCTTTTTATGGGGCATGATGCTGGAGCCGGTTGTCAGTTCGCCGGGAAGTGTGAGGAAAGAGAAATTCTGTCCCATAAACAGGACTGCATCCATGGCCATCCTGGCAACTGTGGAAGCTATGGCACTCAGACCTGAGCCAATATACCATTCCGTCTTACCCCGGTTGAGCTGAGCATTTACCGAGCCAATGTGAAGGGACTCAAATGCCAGCAAGCTGGTGGTCAGCTCCCGGTCAATCTGGAAGGATGAACCAAAACCGGCCGCCGATCCCAGGGGATTCTGATTAACTACCGAATATACACCCTTCAGGAAGGTCAGATCATCGGCCAGGGCTTCGGCATAGGCACCAAACCACAATCCAAAGGAAGAGGGCATGGCCACCTGCATGTGTGTATAGCCGGGCATTAAAACTTCTTTATAGCGTTCAGCCTGGGACAGCAATACCATAGCCAGGTCCTTCACAGCATCAACGATTTCCTGCAGCTCCTCTCTCAGAAAAAGCTTAATATCCACCATTACCTGGTCATTCCTGGATCGACCGGTGTGAATTCGTTTTCCCAAATCACCCAGTGAATCGGTGAGCATCATCTCCACCTGGGAGTGAATATCCTCCACCCCGGGATCCAGCTTCACCAATCCTTGCTTTGCATCCTTGTATAGGGCGGCGAGCTGATCAACCAGCAAAGCAGCATCTTTCCTCTCGATGAGACCCACTTCGGCAAGCATAATGGCATGAGCCATGGAGCCCATCACATCATAGGGTGCCAGTTCCAAATCAAAAACAGGATCCATGCCTGTTGTGAATGAAAGGATTTTATCTTCAGTGGAAATGTTTTTGTCCCAGAGTTTCATGCTTTCTATCTTTATACGCTCTTTTTAATAAGACTGTGGAGGATCTCTAAAAAATTACAATATCCTTTTACCCCCCCATCAAGTTCAGATTCCAGAATATATTCACCTGCAGTATGTGACCTGGCAGATTCACCTGGCCCCATTTTAATGGAAGGAAAAGGTAATAATGCCATATCCGAAAGGGTGGAAGATCCAAAAGGCGAAAGTTCACTGCTAAGAATGGCCTTCATCAGCAGGTGGTCATCAGGCAGCATGGAGGGCTTCAGGCGGGTGGACCGGGGCAGGACCTCGGCCTGGCAAACAGAAGAGATCATCTCCAGCATCCTCTCGTTACCGTAGCGGTCGTTACTTCTTACATCCACAATAAAGGTACACAGATCGGGAACCACATTGTGCCCTGTACCTGCTGAGATCAGGGTAACCTGAGCACCTGCCGGAGGCAGCCATTCCGAAGCTTCATCGAAGGAAAGCGAGGCAAGGGCATTCACATCTTTCATCGCCTTGTAGATTGCATTAACACCTTCGTCCCTAGCCGCGTGACCAGCAAGCCCCTTTACACTGGCATCCAGCACCATTAATCCCCGTTCGGCAATCGCCGGCTGCATACCCGTGGGTTCACCCACAATCACTCCGGCCAGTTTATCAAACTTCGGAAGCACAGCTGCGATGCCCTGGGCCCCGGATACTTCCTCTTCGGCACTAATCAGCAATAAAAGGTTAATCTGATCGGCAATTTTTGGAGCCATTTCATGGTAGGCTGCAATCATCGACACCACCGAAGCACCTGCATCATTGCTTCCAAGACCGGTGATCCGATCTCCTTCAACCTGGGCTTCAAATGGATCTGATTTCCACCCGGCCACAGGCTTCACTGTATCCAGGTGAGAATTGAGTAAAATGGTGGGCTTCAATGAGGCCAGGCCCGGATCCCCCAATAGCAGGTTATTATGGAGTCGTGTAACTCCATGGCCCATTCCCTTCAGGAATTCCTCCAGGAAAGATGCACGACGCTCCTCATTTCTGCTCATGGCAGGAATGGAGATCATCTCCTTGAGCAGGTCGCTATATGGAACTTTGACACTCATTTTAAATCGCTGATTCCGGAATAAGATTTAACAATGCCCTTAATCATAGCCGAGGAGAGTCCAAAATGCTCCATCTCATTTAGTCCTGAGATAGTGCACCCCATTGGGGTTGTAACCCGGTCAATCTCGGTTTCCGGATGATTATTTGTCTGTAAGAGCAATTCCGCAGCACCCCTGGCTGTCTGTGCAGCAATTTCACCTGCCTCATCGGCATGAAACCCAATCTGTATCCCACCCTGGGACACAGCCCGGATAAAGCGAAGGAAGAAAGCAATGCCACAGGCCGCAAGTATGGTAGCAGCAGGCATCAGCTGTTCCTTAATTATCATGGTCTGACCCAGTGGATCAAAAAGCTCTTTAACCTTTTCCACCGAGTGTTCCTCCTCCCCTGCAATACAGGTCATACTGGCACCGTACTCAATTGCAGTATTGGGCATAAGCCTCACCACATCAACCCCATGGCCGGCCCACTCTTTCAGCTCATTGATGCTTACTGCCGAAACCACGCTTACCAGGATTTTGGAGCCTGACTTTAGCTCATCCTTTATTTCCTGTACCACTTCGGAGGCCTGACCGGGAAGAACAGCCAGCAGAACAAAATCTACTTCCTTCACCAGGGTCAGGTTGTCGCTTACAACATAACCTTCTTTCTCCTTATCGTCCAGTAATTCGTTCTTTTTTCGTGAAAGATATATTTGCGAAGGCTCTATCCCTCCATGTGATACCAATCCCTTCGCAATCGCGCAGCCAATGTTGCCCGCACCTATGATTCCAATCTTTTTCATATTCATCTGTTTATGATCCTAACTTATATCATCTGACCCATTCACCGAAAACCAGATCCTTTGCTGGTTACCAAGTATTCGTGTAAATCCGTCAACCTCCCGGGCTGTCCATGCCTTGTTCATTTCACCATAGGAAGCAAAAGAGGGGCTCATCAAATCGTACTCACTCTTGACACCTGTGGCAACATAACTGTAGGGACGAAAACGGATCGTTACCTTTCCTGTAACATTCTTCTGGGAGGAATCCAGAAAGGCCTCCAGGTCCCGCATCACGGGCTCCAGGTACTGAGCTTCGTGGACAAACATTCCGTACCATTGTCCAATCTGTTCCTTCCAATGCAGCTGCCACCTGGTAAGCACATGTTTTTCCAATGCCAGGTGAGCATCGATAATTACCCTGGCAGCAGCAGCCTCAAATCCAACGCGACCTTTAATCCCGATAATGGTATCACCAACATGAACGTCTCTGCCCACTCCCCAGGCTCCGGCAATTTTTTCCAACTCCCTGATCAATACTAAAGGTTCATAGCTTTGACCATTGAGCCCAACCGGTTCCCCCTGGTCAAATTCAATGACCGCTGTTTCCGTCCCTGACTTTTCTACCTTTGTGGGATAGGCCTCCTCGGGCAGTTCTCCATCCGATACAAGAGTTTCTTTTCCTCCCACACTGGTTCCCCATACTCCCTGGTTAATGGAATACTTCACCTTACTCCAGTTCATTTCAACCCCTTCTTTCTGCAGGTAATCAATTTCATCCTCCCTGGAGATTTGCAATTCCCGTATAGGAGTAAGGATTTCTATTTCTGGAGCCAGTACCTGGATTACAAGGTCGAAACGTACCTGGTCATTACCGGCGGCCGTTGAACCATGAGCAATTTTTTTAAAGCCATGCTTCTTTGCATAATTCACAAGTGCAAGAGCCTGGAAAGTCCGTTCGGAACTTACAGAGAGCGGATAGCTTCGGTTCCGAAGTACATTCCCGTAGATCATATACCGTACACAACGATTATAATAATCGGCAGCCACCTCCAGCACTGCGTGGGAGACAAGACCTAAACGTCCGGCATGCTCCTTGATACCCTCCAGGTCTGTTTCTGAAAAGCCCCCTGTATTCACCAGTGCTGAATGCACTTCCAGGTTCTTCTCTTTGGCCAGGTATATGGCACAAAAAGTAGTGTCCAAACCGCCACTGAAGGCCAGTAAAACTTTATCCTTTTTCATCTTGATTATTTCAGGTATGATTGATATTTACTTTAAGGGCAGAGGCATGAGCTTTTCCATTCACACCCTTCTTCTTGGCGGGATCCATGATCATGGCTGTACAAAGGCAATCGTCCCTCTTGGTACGCACCAGTATATCATAATAGGGACAGGTTTCACAACCCTTCCAGAACTGGTCGTCGTCGGTAAGCTCCGAAAAGGTTACCGGGCGATATCCAAGAGTACTATTGATTTTCATCACGGCCAGGCTGGTTGTTAAACCAAAAAGCTTGGCTCCCGGGAAAAGCTGGGAGGAGCGTTCCAATGCTCTTTTTTTAATTTCGCTGGCCAATCCAATCCCCCTGAAATCGGGGGAAACAATTAAACCGGAGTTGGCCACATATTTATTATGACCCCACGATTCAATGTAGCAGAATCCTGCCCACTCATCCTTAGAGGTGTAAGCTATGATTGCCTTTCCCTGGATAATCTTCTCGGTGAGATATTCCTTGCTGCGAACTGCTATACCGGTCCCTTTCTGCTGGGAAGCTTTGAAAAGCCCCACCTCAATTCGCTCAATCATTGAGAGGTGCTGCTCGGAGGCTATTGTAATCATAATATCTAGACTCATAATTTTTAGTTTATTCCTGGTGATCAGTGCACCTGTTCCCGGATCAAACCGGGCAACCTCACTTTAAGCATGTTTATCAGGTCGCTCTTTGAAACCCCATCCCTTGGAATCAGCAGGATGGTATCATCTCCTGCTATGGTGCCCCCCACTTCATAGGCATTCAAATGGTCGATGTTATAGGCTATGCTTCCAGCATGTCCGGGAAGAGTCTTCAGAATAGCCATTCCCTGGGCAAAATCGATTGAGACCAGTACTCCGAAAGAACTAGCCTGCATTTCAGGCTCATCGATAGATTGCTCCTTATCGGGAAGGATATAGACATATCCCTCATCGTCGTTTGGCATTTTGGCAACCCTCATGTACTTTAAATCCCGCGAAAGTGTAGCCTGGGTTAGCTCATAGCCCTTCTTAAGCAGGAGTTTCATCAAATCGTCCTGGCTGGAAATATTACTACTGGCGATTAAACGCCTGATCTCCATTAACCTTTCATTCCTGTTTTTCACCGCTTTGTGATATTTGTGTATTTTTATACATTGTCTTTGCAAATTTATACATTTTCTTGGAAAGTATGCAATTATCCCGGCTTTTTTTCTATTTTTACACCCCGGAAACTATGGAGTCCGGATCCTTTCAAAGGGGGTCATCCTGACCCATTTATCAGCAACAATTCTCATCATTATGATAAACGATCAAATCAAGAAAGTTGTAGTCCTCGGATCCGGAGCCCTGAAAATTGGCGAAGCCGGCGAGTTTGATTACTCTGGATCACAGGCCCTTAAGGCACTTCGGGAGGAAGGTGTCTCCACTGTGTTGATCAATCCAAACATTGCCACGGTTCAGACCTCCGAAGATGTTGCAGACAAAATTTACTTCCTGCCTGTAACACCTTACTTTGTTGAAAAGGTCATCGAAAAAGAAAAACCCGACGGTATTTTACTTGCTTTCGGGGGACAAACCGCATTGAACTGCGGTGTAGCCCTCTTCGAAGCAGGAATTCTTAAGAAAAATAATGTTGAGGTTCTGGGTACACCGGTGCAATCCATCATGGACACCGAAGACCGGGAATTGTTTGTAAATAAGCTGGATGAAATCAATGTAATCACTGCCCGCAGCGTTGCGGTCACCTCGGTGGAAGATGCGCACCAGGCTGCAGATGATCTGGGTTTTCCAATCATCGTAAGGGCAGCTTATACCCTCGGGGGACAGGGAAGTGGGTTCTGTTATAACCACGATGACATCGAAAAACTGGCTAAAAAAGCATTTTCATATTCTCCCCAGATCCTGGTAGAAGAGTCTTTGAAGGGTTGGAAAGAGGTGGAATATGAAGTGGTAAGGGACCGCTTTGACAATTGCATCACGGTCTGTAACATGGAAAACTTCGACCCCCTGGGAATTCACACTGGCGAGAGCATCGTGGTAGCACCATCCCAGACCCTGACCAACAGCGAATACCACAAGCTCCGCAAGTTGTCCATCGATATTATCAGGCACATCGGAATCGTTGGGGAGTGTAATGTTCAGTATGCCCTTGATCCCGAATCGGAAGATTACCGGGTAATTGAAGTGAATGCAAGGCTGTCGAGGTCTTCGGCACTTGCCAGTAAGGCAACAGGATATCCACTGGCTTTTGTGGCAGCAAAACTGGCCCTTGGTTATGGCCTGCACCAGCTGCGCAATTCAATCACTAAGACCACTTCGGCATTCTTCGAACCTGCCCTGGATTATATTGTATGCAAGATCCCACGATGGGACCTGAATAAATTCGCCGGGGTATCCAAGCTGATCGATTCAAGTATGAAATCAGTGGGTGAGGTAATGGCCATAGGCCGGACCTTTGAGGAGGCCATACAAAAAGGTGTCCGGATGATCGGACAGGGGATGCACGGCTTCGTCGGTAACTCGGAAATGGAGATTGAAAATATCGACAAGGAGCTTTCAGAACCCACCGATATGAGGATCGTGGTCATTGAAAAAGCATTTGAGCAAGGTTACACCATCGACCGCATTCATGATCTGACTATGATTGATAAGTGGTTCCTGGTGAAGCTGAGGAATATTTTCGATCTGAAGCTTGAGCTTGAAAAGGTGAACTCTCTTGAGCAGCTGGATGATGAACTCCTGCTCCAGTCCAAAAAATTCGGATTTAGTGATTTCCAGGTTGCCAGGTTGGTGATGGAGGGAGATGTCTCCGAAAACCTGCTTACCGTAAGGGAACACCGTAAAAAGAGGAATATTCTTCCAAGCGTGAAACAGATTGATACGCTTGCAGCCGAATATCCGGCGCAAACCAATTACCTCTATCTGACCTATAGTGGTAGTGAGCACGATATAGAGTTTAAACACGATCAGCGATCGGTGATTGTAATGGGATCGGGAGCCTACAGGATCGGCTCCAGCGTAGAATTTGACTGGTGTAGTGTAAATGCCCTGAAGACGGTAAACGATGAGGGTTACCGCTCCATAATGATCAATTACAATCCGGAAACTGTGTCTACAGACTATGATATGTGCGACCGGCTCTATTTCGATGAACTCTCCTTCGAGAGGGTTATGGACATACATGACCTGGAGATGCCCAAAGGAGTGATTGTATCCATGGGAGGACAGATTCCCAACAACCTGGCCATGCGCTTGCATAAGCAGAAGGTACATATCCTGGGAACTTCACCTGAGAATATTGACGGTGCCGAAAACCGCCATAAATTCTCCATGATGCTCGACAGGCTGGAAATTGATCAGCCCAGGTGGAAAGAGATGAGCAGCATGGAGGAGATATACAGCTTTGTGGACCAAGTGGGATTCCCACTGCTCATAAGACCCTCCTATGTTCTTTCAGGGGCCGCCATGAATGTGGTCTCCAACAAAGAGGAGATGGAAGGCTTCCTGACCCTGGCCGCAAGGGTATCCAAACAGTACCCTGTGGTGGTTTCCGAGTTCATTGAACAGGCCAAGGAGATCGAAATTGATGCAGTGGCAAGGGATGGAGAACTCTTCTCCTATGCCATATCAGAACATGTGGAATTTGCAGGGGTTCATTCCGGTGATGCTACCATGGTATTCCCCCCTCAAAAACTATATTTTGAGACCGTTCGCAGAATCAAAAAGATTGCCCGCCAGATGGCTGAAGCCCTTGAAATTTCAGGGCCCTTTAACATGCAGTTCCTGGCCAAGGACAACGACATCAAGGTAATCGAATGCAACCTGAGAGCCTCCCGAAGCATGCCTTTCGTTTCAAAGGTTCTGAAATCAAATCTCATCGATCAGGCCACTAAAATAATGCTTAAGATTCCCGTGGAAAAGCCCAGTAAATCGATCTTCGACCTGGATTACATTGGGTGCAAGGCTCCCCAGTTCTCCTTTTCAAGGCTCAAAATGGCAGACCCGGTATTGGGCGTGGATATGTCTTCCACTGGAGAAGTGGGCTGCATAGGAGACAACTACTATGAAGCCATCCTGAAGTCCATGATATCGGTGGGTTATACCATTCCGAAAAAGAACATCCTCCTCTCAACCGGGGGTATGCGATCCAAAGTTGAGCTGGTCAACTCATGCAAGATGCTCGTGGATCAAGGATTTCACCTCTATGCCACCCATGGAACACACGAATTTCTAAGCTTGAACGGAATCGAATCCATCGACCTGGCCTGGCCAGACGAAGATACCAAACCCAACGTCCTGGATTATCTCCGGGCCAAAAAAATCGACCTGGTAGTTAACATACCCAAGGATCTTTCCTCGCACGAATTATCCAACGATTACAGCATCAGGCGTGGTGCAGTGGACTTCAACATTCCCCTGATCACCAACGCAAGACTGGCATCTGCTTTCATCTATGCCTTCTGTAAAATGAGCCTGGATGACATCGGCATAAAAAGCTGGGACGAATATTAGTATCGGAAGCTCCAGTATCCGAGATGAAGCTTTCAGGACTTAAGGGCTTACAATAATGCGTTTTATACAGTTTGTTTTTCCTGAGGTGATTTGAACTAAATATATCCCGGGCTGAAGGAACGATAGATTCAGTGAAATTAAATCGCCCGGTGAAAGATCTATCCCGGGCTTATACAATACATCCTGGCCCAGAGCATTGACAATGCGGATATCGGCTTGTTTTCCGGTACTGCCATCAAGCCTGATATTCAGTACATCCTTGACTGGGTTCGGGTAAAGTGTGGCAAAGACTTCCACCTCTACTTCAATTTGGAGCGCTTGGTTGGAACTTCCCGGTGTAAATCCCTGCCTTTCCCATGGAACCCCTCCGTCCACGTTTCTTCCCAGTGAAATACCTGCCAACAAATTGCCGAAAACAACATGATCCAGGATCACCGTGTCAAGACCAACAAGCTGTACGAGACCCAACTCCTCCCCTCCTGAACTCAGCTTGAAATCCAGGTGCCTTACTCCCTGTTCCAGGTCCTTATCTGCAAAGAGGACGCCAAAACCATGGGCCGGTATCACCGTGCTGTCTGGGGCATTTTGCCTAATCCTGGACAAGGCTGGCTGCTGGATGTTATCAGTGAGATACAATCCGCCAATCCCCTGCTCGAAATCATTCGCATTATATATCTCAATCCAGTCCTCATACTCCCCGTGTTCATCAGGGTAGATCGTCTGATCTGCACCAGAGAATTCATTCAGGTAAAGGCCAGAAACAGGTGGGGGAATATTGGAATAACCCGGGGTGCCCCAAAGCTGGTATCCAGTTCTCCAGTTTATGGACTCTGTAGTGGCAAGTGAGGTGTCAATTAGAGCCACTGACAACAAGAACTTATCCTTCGAATCGGGCCAAGTTCTATCCTCATCATAAGCGATTGATTTCACAGGATTATACTGATCATCAAAGAGGGCGATCAAATCCCTGGATTTCGAAAGTGAAAAATCAAAATTCCCAACCAGGGTCGCTGCTGATCCGAAGAAGTCCCTGAAGTTGCTGGTATCCCTGCAAACAACCAAATAGCTCTTGCTGTCGATCCGGGTATGCCCCGGGATTCTGAAGAGGCTATTCCCTCCATCCATCATATACCAGCCCGACAAATCAATGGCCGAGTTACTCTTGTTGTAGATTTCGATCCAATCCTCCGGGTCCTCCGCGGAAGTGTTGCTGTAGTACTCGTTAATAATCAACTCCTCATATATGATGGGCCAGGTAGATACAAAATAGGCTCCTATATCGGCCCGTGAACCATCACTGTCTGCCTGGGACTCCGGACTTCCACCGTCGATGCAGGGCGATGAAGGAAGCAATTCAAAATTAAAAGCCTGCGGAGCTGCCAGTTCAGGATCACTGAACAAATTTCCTGTACCCGGTAAAATATCTGTGTCTGAAAGGGAATAAGCGACGGAGATCAGGCCTCCGTTTCTCTCCACTATGGATGAAAGTCCTGACCCAGCAATGATCGTATTAAACGCATGAACAGAGCCGGCCCCACTTCCAAGATTCTTTTCGTAACAGCTAATTCCGATCGTATTATTGACCAGGGTATTGTTACCGACCGTTGCCAGTGATCCGTAATCCTTCACCGCGATTCCCATGTTACATTTATAAATCACGTTCCTCTCCATGATCATACTGGAAGCCTGTCCGATAGAAATCCCCTTATCGCGACAATTGATGATCAAATTCCCGTATATTTCCACCATTGTGCTTCCCTCCCCGATATCAATTCCATCACTGTTTTCTCCGACCAGGTTGTGAATCCTGTTATTCCGGATAAGTCCATTTTCCACATCATCGAAATCGATGGCATCCGTGTCGGGCATCCATGAGTCCATGAAAACCGAATTCTCTACAACAGCCAACTTGGAATGTTTCACATTGATCAGATCTCCTGTGCCAAGGGAGTGAAAACGACAGTTGTTCACCTGTACATTTGAATATTGGGCAAATACAGGGTTAGCGGGGACCTTTTCAATCACCACATCCTCTAGTTTGATGTGGGTGAAGTAAGAGGAAATAGCCCCCGGGAAACGTTCAGGATCACCTCCGGTGCTTGCATTTTTGAGTATAAGATGCTTCATCAAGGAAGAGCCAGTAGCCCTGTCCAAACAGATTCCACCCCATGAGCCTGAATATGAATCGATTACCACTGGCCTTGTCTCGCTCCCCTGAATCGTCAGGGTACCATATACATAAATATTGCATCCCTCCGGCATCAATAACCGTACCCCCTCATTAAGAGTCACCCGGGTGTATGCTGGTATAATCAGGTCACCACGGGCCACATAGGGTTCCTGCATATCGCTAAGCACTGCATCCTCAGAAAAAGTACAATTCAGGATATTCGCATAGACAGGACGGAAAACTGCGACTAAATCCATATCTGAAACAGGAGTAAAAGATATGGAAGCCTGCTGAAGATCGGGGGCATTCAACCACTCCACAAATTCATATCCCGGATCTGCTACCGCACGGATTTGCAGGGGAACATCTTTAAAAAACACCCCGCTCGACGAATCATAACAACAGGCCACATCATTGAGGTAGATGGTCCCTCCTTCAGATCGCATACCAATGGTAACCGTTCCGCCGACTTCGTAAAATTCCATCATATTTTGCCTGGTAATTTCGGGTCTCCGCAGCGCAAAATCATAGAGTGTCTCGCAATAGCCCTGCCACAAATTCATCGAGGGAATCCCGTAATCACTCTTACCCCATTTTGCAATATGCCTTTCCATCTCAGGTTCAATTTGAGCCTTCAGGCTGTCGACCATGGAAACAGCCCTGTCAGGATGAAATGCGGTATTAAGCAAGCCATTGAATCTTTGCAGGTAGTAGCTTCGTATCCTCTCATTCTCCATAATCTTCCTGAAGATCACCGTCACCCAGGGTCTGTTGTGGTAATAAGGCTCCTCGGTGGTATACAAATACTCATACATGTTCGTTTCCGCTGGAAAGCTAAATCCGTAGCCGTAATCCACATCAAATACCGCCCACCGCCACTTTCCGCCAGGTTCTTTCGGACGCCAGATTTTGGAATTCTTATCAGGCCAGTCAGCATTTGCACAATAGATCTGGAGAATATAGTAGTCCAGGAAATTCTTCACATCCATCTGTGTTTCCAGGAAATCCATGTTGGTCTGGTGGCTTAAATCCGAATCCCAAATGAAAGCCATCATCTTATCAAAATGCAGGCTGTCGCCCGCAAGCACTTGAATCGGTGGTTCGGTCTGGTACTCAAGCATATCAATTGCGTCCTTATCTACACCGGAATTATTTTCAATGTAGAATTCATTCTGCTTCTCCCTGAGGTTCATCAATCCATGGTAGCTCCCGTTGTTGAAAACGACCACAGGCTGGTAAGCCTGGTATTCCAAATCAAGATTTTCTTTAACAAACGACTGGATCAATCCATCACGCAAATAGGTGTATGAATAATCCTGGTAGCCCCCATTGCGAAAAACCAGGTTTTTATAACTGGTGTTCAACTTATCTTTGAAAAAACGATGCTTCAGCCGATTCTCCCCGTATTCGGATCTTGCATAAAGAGAAAATGATCTCATCGGGTGTATCCCTACCAGTCCGGTTATTCTTGCTCCAATATCCTGGCTAAGTATCTGGTTCCGGCCCTGATCAAAAAACTCCACATGTGCTACGGTCTCGGTATTCAGCGGAAAGGAGCCCGCAAGACCTGGACGCATGGAAAATGAAAAAACGGGAAGGGAAACCTGCTCCCCGATGAAGTATGTATGGGTAAGGATGTCACTATTCATAAAACCCTCTTCAAGGCACATTGCATTGACCACCGTATTTGATTCAATAACTATAGGGTCATGATACAATGTCGATGAAGCGTTTGGTTTACTCCCATCCAGCGTATATCGAATGGCCGATCCGCCCGGGCAATCCATTAAAAGCACAAGCGGAGAATCAAAAAAACCTGCAGGGATATTTAATTCAGGGGCCAGAGCCTTGCCAGGATATCCCATGGAACTGTTCCCTGCATTAGGAGTTGGTGTTGGAAAGTAGGCCCAGGTAGAAGGATCCTTCATCATCCTTCCCATGGAAATATTGGTACTCTGAGGAAGATACACCAGGGAATCGATCAGATTCTTATCCCTGTTAGAAAGACCGATGGACTCTCCTTCAGCACTCAGTTTGAAATTTGCGTGATTCAGGGTATCTCGGTCATCAGCAAAAAAAAGGGTAAATCCTCGGGCGGGTATTATTGTACCTGATGGAATTTTCCATTTACCCGGATCATTCAGATCATCGGTCAAGTAGAAGCCACTTAAGTCGATGTTAGCATCCGAGGAATTATGCAACTCGATCCAATCGGGGTAATCCTGGCTGAAGACATCATAATACCCCTCTGAGGAATTGGATGCAACAAATTCGTTAATAAGGAGTTGCGATCGAATCTCAACATTTGCTATAAAAAGCATAAGAAACCCTGCACATATGCCAAGTGTGATCCTCATTCCCTCGGATTAATGGATGATAATCTTGTCCAGAACAAACAAATCATTGTGAGTTTTCATTCGAATGAAGTACATTCCCTTTGGTTGGCCTGAAAGATCAAGGGTATTGGTTTCAGTGGAATAGAAAACATCCCTTCTCCGACCCATTTGATCAAATACCTGCAGGGAAACAAGACCCGGGTCAATATGAAAAATACCTGTCCCGGGATTTGGATAAATTCGCACATGTGAACGTTCAGTTTCCACATTGACTGTAGATGTATAAACAACAAAGGATGTCTGGCTATCATCGGTGTATTGCTTACAAAACTCATTCCCAGAAGAATCAGTGATAACAATGCTTGATATGTACCATATTCCCACAAAAGCAGTGTCAGGGATTGTCACTTCAATTACATACTTCCCATCATTCAATAAAGTTGCATCTTCAACAGGAGAAGAAACTGTAATTACTTGTTCTCCGGAAGCATTAACAATGTCAAACCAGAATTCTGAAAGACCCGATTCACTATCCTCTGCTTCAATAATAATCTGAACAGAACTACCCCTCAAAATAGAATCGGAAGCCAGAAAAAGTGAATGCAGTACAGGTGGGTTTATATCGATGGGATGGAGGAGTTGAGTTAAAGGCAGATATTCCCAGTTAAGCGTTCCTTGGATAGAATCATACCGGAAGATCAAGGCCTTGTTATTTGTTTTACCGGCTTCAATGCCCGAAGCAAGGAACTGTATTCCTTCAGGTGAGGTATATTCGAATTCGCTTCTCCTGAACCCAATATCTCCGGCTATACATATTACCTCAATTCCCCTTTCTTCAACATCAAGTAAGGCTGGGTACAGATCCGTATAGAAATTATTTGGATTTATACAGTAAAAACAATCTCCAAAACCACCATTGGTAACGCTTGAAATCAATGACTGCAGATACGAATCCCCATACATCCAGAAAAGTTTATGATGCAAAAGAACCAGATGGCTTGATTCCTGAATTGTATCCGTTACCCTCCTGAAAAGATCCAATTGATCTCCAATAATGTTACTGAGGCTATCCTGGGTGTCAAGTACCAGAAAGGTAATGTTGTTGTGGTGACTTGCATAATAGGATTTTCTTTGTGTGAAATTCCGAACCCTCTCCAGATCAGCATAATCATGATTCCCCAGTGCCCAAAGGGTCGTCTCATCACCGAGGTAAAAAACAGAATCCACATGCATCATCGTGGTATCATTGGCAGAAGTGGAGAGTGCCAAATCACCACCCAACCACAACATATCATAAACGGAGAAATCAATCTCTTCAACAAGTGGATCCATCAATGGATTGGCCCCGGTTCTTGTATGCGCGATGTGAAGGAATTGTTTTTCTTTGAAAACCGGAGGACAATCTCCCAGCTGGGCAGCCACGTTAAAAGAAGCACATGAGAGGAAACATATTTCCAATAATATCTTTCGCACTGTAATGATTTCTCCTTTCATTACCAGATGATGTTAATACAATTCAAGTCTAACCCTTCAGCGCTTCTGCCCCACCCACGATCTCGAGGATCTCATTGGTGATGGAGGCCTGGCGAGCCTTGTTGAACTGCAGGTTAAGCTCCTTAAGAAGCTCAGTGGCATTGTCGGTGGCCTTATGCA
>JAOZLK010000031.1 GCA_029934875.1 Bacteroidales bacterium
TCAAACACCAGTGATAGCAATATCGTGCCGGTTCGATCCCGGCTCTGGGCACAATTCTCTTCCGGAATGTCAGATAAATCCACTTCCCCAGAAAAACAACTGGCCATTGATAAACGCTATTTAGCTATGGCCAGGATATGGGCATCCAACTCCTACTGCAAGCGCAGGCAGGTGGGTGCACTTCTGGTAAAGGATAAAATGATCATTTCGGACGGGTACAACGGAACGCCATCAGGTTTTGAAAATGAGTGTGAAGATGAGAATGATAATACCAAATCCTATGTTCTTCATGCCGAGGCCAATGCCATCACGAAAGTTGCGAAATCGAATAATAGCAGTGATGGCTCAACCCTCTACATCACCACATCACCCTGCATTGAGTGTTCCAAACTAATTATCCAGGCTGGTATCATCAGGGTGGTTTACGAAGAGAAATACAGGATCACCGACGGCCTCGATCTGTTAGAAAGGTCGCAGATTGAACTGATCCATATTGACGAAATTTGAGGAGATCCCCAGGAGGATCACAGGAAAGGAAACAATGAAGATCAAGAAAGAAAAAATAGTCATCTTTTTGCCGCTTATTATCAGCCTTGCTATTCTGGTAGGGATTGTTCTTGGCAACTGGATTACAAGCATACGAATCCGCAGCATTGTTAACAACGAGGTTTCCAAGCAAAACTTTTCCATCAGGCCGGGAGCCCATTCGGGATTCTCGCTGACTCCGAAAGGAAATAAGATCTCTTCAGCCCTGCAGTATATTTCTAACGAATATGTGGACACGGTCAATATCAACACTCTGACTGATGTGGTCCTGCCGGACCTGGTCGAACAACTCGATCCACACTCTATTTATATTCCGGCCCGGGATTTCCAGCGGGCATCAGAACCTCTTGTTGGAAATTTCAGCGGCATTGGTGTTTCTTTCAATATGACAGATGATACCGTAGCCATCATCAACACCATTCCCAACGGCCCCTCCATGAGGGTGGGTATAATGGCAGGTGATCGCATCATTATGGTGGATGATTCACTGGTTGCCGGTGTAAATATGCCCAGCGACGATATTGTAAAGATGTTAAAGGGTCCCAGGAATACTGAGGTTAAAGTCAGCATCTACCGGAGGGGAACAGAAAAGCCCATCGATTTTGAAATCACCCGAGATAAAATCCCACTGTACAGTGTGGATGTAGCCTATATGGTAAACGAAAGCACCGGGTATATTAAGATTAACCAGTTTGCACAGACTACTTACAGGGAATTCATGGAGGCCATTGAGTCACTGAAAGCCCAGGGGGTAAATAAGCTGATCATCGACCTTAGACACAATGGGGGGGGGATTATGGATGCAGCCACCATGATTGCGGACCAGTTTCTGGGTGAGGGACAGCTGATCGTCTACACCGAGGGACGTAATCGTCCGAGGGAGAACGATTATGCCACCTCACGCGGAATTCTGAAAGATGATAAAGTTGTTATTCTGATCAATGAATCAAGTGCATCGGCCAGTGAGATACTTGCCGGGGCAATCCAGGATAATGACCGGGGCCTGATCATTGGGCGAAGGTCTTTTGGGAAAGGTCTTGTCCAGGAGGAGATGCGCTTCCAGGATGGATCCGCCTTGAGGCTTACTGTTGCCAGGTACTACACCCCGACGGGTAGAAGCATACAGCGCTCCTACGAAAACGGGACCGAAGATTACTACTCCGACTTCCACGATCGGATCATGAATGGAGAACTGGAAAACTCGGACAGCATCAAGTTTGATGACACCCAGAAATTTGTCACTCCGGGCGGAAAGATCGTCTATGGAGGAGGGGGTATTATGCCCGATGTGTTTGTTCCCATCGACACTTCAGGCGTTTCTGATTACTACAACCGGGTCCGAAGCCTGGGACTGATGTACCGCTTTGCCTTCTTCTTCACCGACCAGAAACGATCGGCCCTTGAACCCTATAAAACCGCCCGCGAGATTGAAGGATTCCTTGATAAGCAGGACCTGCTTCAGGATTTCGTTGAATACGCTGAGGACAAGGGTCTGGAGCCAAATGCCAAGGATATTCATACTTCCCGCGAGGTACTGCTTAAAACAATCAAGGCATACATTGCCCGGAACATTATTGATAATGAAGGGTTCTATCCCATCATTGCAGATATTGACAATACGCTTTCCGTGGCCATCGATACCATTTCAGCGCTGTAGCTGATCTATATTCTTCTGTGCTTTTTTAAACCCTGGCCCCTTTTTATCATCAAAGGGGTGAAACGTTTAATAAGAAAAATCAAGGAATATGAAAAATCAAGGACTAAGATCAATTACAGTTCTGGCCATAGCGATGGTCATGCTTATTGGTGTCAATGCACAAAATTCAGGTGGAAAAGGAATGGGGCCGGGTGGTCAGGCTTATGACCAGGGTGGTCGGGGATATGGACCGTGTGGCCAGGCTTATGGCCCGGGATATGGTCAGTATGACCAAACCTTTCTGAATCTGAGCGATGAGCAAAAAGAAGAGCTCAAGACCCTTAGGCTGAAACATTACAAGGAAATTAAACCCCTCAGGGCTGAAATGGGCGAGTTACAGGCCAGGCAGAGAACCCTGATGTCGCAGGAGGAGGTCGATGTAAAATCTGTAAATAAACTGATCGATGAAAAGACCAGCCTGATGAATGACATGCAGAAAAAGAAAGTAAATCACCAGCTGGCATTCAGGGAGATCCTGACAGATGAACAGCAAATGATGCTTGACCAGAAGCGAATGCTCGGCGGAAAAAGGAAGGCCGGACGGGGCTACAAAATGAATCACTCCGGGCCTGGCCGGGGAATGGGAGTGTAAAGGTATATTACTAAAAAATAAACAGGTCTTTCCGGGGTTTACTGATTAATCCCGGTGGGGCCTGTTTCTATTTTCAAGGAAAGAGGCCGCTGGAGAATTCGAGCAGGACCTTTGCAGCAGGCTCAGCTTCCTCAATAAAACCCATGTGCCCGCTTTCCTTCAGGCGCACATACGAAGCATGAGGTGCCATTTGCAAAAGCCTGTCAAAGACTTCCCCGGGAATATAGTTATCCCCTTCGCCTCCTATCAGCAATAAGGGCAATGAAGAATCGGCAAGCCTGGCAGAATGATCAGCACGCATCTTCATGCCTTTTAAAAGCGCCATCGTACCCTTATCTCCGTTGCTGTGCGCAATTTCCTGACAGCGCTTAAGCTGACTCTCCAGCCTGTCAACATTAATGTCTGCAAAGGCTTTAGGGATATTCACATTAATAATCTGTCGTTTTCGCCCACACAAAATCAGACTGATCTCCCTATCACGATTTGCCTTCTTTTCAGCATTATCAGCAAAACAGGTGGAGTGAAAAAGAACATAGCCCGCCAGTTTTTCGGGGTGGCGCGAAGCAAATTCCATGCAAATATATCCTCCCATGGAATGACCCACAAGGATAACCTTGTGAATACCTTCCCTTTCCAGAACTAATTCTACCGAATCTGCCAGGTCTGCCATGGAGTGTTCCTTACCCCAGCTTCCGGATCGTCCATGTCCGGGAATATCCAGGGATATAACTCTGTACTGGCCGGCCAGGAGGGGTACAAAATCCTCCCAGATTTCTCCACTCTCCATGTAACCATGTAAAAGAAAGATACAGGCCCCCGATCCATGGTCGGTGTAAGAGACCTCAATACCCTTAAAATTAATGCTCTTTCTCATTTTCTACATCAAGTTTCATTGCATCAAATCTTCAATCTCCCCGGCTTCAATAGGGATATCTGCCATCAGGTCGATCGGTCCTTTTTCGCTAATCAGGATATCATTTTCAAGCCGGATTCCTACACCTTCATCCTGTATATAAATTCCTGGTTCACAGGTAAGAACCATGCCGGGAGCAAAGGGTTTTGCGCGGTCAAATGGGTCATGTACATCCATTCCAAGCGAGTGGGAGGTTCCGTGCATGAAATATTTCTTCCATAGAGGTTCGGACAAATCCTTCTGCCGGGCCTCTTCCATGGTATAGAGCCCAAGCAAAATATGCTGTTCCTCCCACAGTTCACCGACCTGCCTGTGGAAATCGCCCATCAGAACACCCGGCACCATTAAATCTCTTGCTTGAACAAATACCTTGTAAACAGAGTCATATAGTTCTCGCTGACGCCTGGAAAATTTTCCGCTTACGGGCAGGGTCCGCGAACAATCAGCCGCATAGTTATTCAGCTCGGCTCCGAAATCCATCAATACCAAATCGTCCTTGCGGAGAATTTTATCGTTCTCTACATAGTGAAGAACCAGGGCATTTGTCCCGGAAGCTACAATCGGTTCAAAAGCATGCCCCCGGGCACCCCTCCTTGTAAACTCAGCTGCAAGCTCCGCCTCAAGCTCATACTCGTACATTCCAGGCTTAAGCTCATTCAGCACCCTGTAAAAAGCCGAACGGGTGATGGAGCAGGCCTTTCTTATCTCTTCAATCTCTTCAGGCTCCTTGACCATCCTCAGCTGCTTCATCAAAGGCTCCAGGCTATTACGCTCAGTGAAGGGATAAAGGCTTGCAATTCTATCATATAGAGGGGCATCAGGCATCTTACTCTGAAACAGTAAGCTTGCATCAGTTAGCTTCTTTTCAAGGAAAGCCTCCAACTCATCCAGCCATCTGACTTCTTTTATCCCTGATAGGCTGAGCGCTTCCTCAAAGGAGAGTAGGAACCCCGACCACAGCTGTGTTTTTGGATCCGGCCTCCTGATAAAAAGGGTTTCACCTCCTGAAGAGATGATCAAAACACTCTCTTGCTGGAAAATTCCGCTTAAATAGAAAAAATCTGAATGCTGCCTGTAGGGATAAAATTGATCCCCGTTTCGGGGCCTTTGAGGATTGGAACAAACAACTGCCAAGGCCCTGTCGGGAAGTAGCTTAACAAGTTTTGAACGGTTCCGGATAAAAAGGTCTGAAGAGATGGGAACAGATCTCATGGCACATAATTAATTTCGCAGGTCAGGAGCATAAATGTTGTAAGAAATGTTTTAGATACTGTAATGACAATCCAGAAATGCTATATTTGTTTGCACCCCATGCAATTTAAGTAACTTATTTTAATTGAACCTTTATGTCCACAATTTTCACCTCCTCCATCGGAAAGAAACTAATGATGTCGCTGGCTGGGTTTTTCCTCCTGGCTTTCCTGTTGGTTCACCTAGGGATCAACCTGTTGGTTATCATTTATGATGACCCCATGGTGTACAACAAGGTAGCTCATTTCATGGGCACCAATATTCTGGTCAAGATTTTTGAGATTGTATTGATGGGTGGTATTCTTTTGCATATCATTTACGCCCTGATCCTGCAGATCCAGAATTGGATTGCCCGACCCAAAAGGTACAGTAAAGCCAACTATTCCAACACCTCGTTCTTTTCAAAATTTATGATCCATACAGCGATCATAACCCTGGTGTTTCTTGCCATTCATTTCGCAGACTTCTATTTTAAAGCAAAGTTTGGTCACACCGAGACCCTGGTGGTAGACGGAGTATTGTATCACGATTTAGCCACCGAAATTGTAGACAAGTTCAAAATGCTCCCCTTCGTGGTTTTCTATATTGCCGCATTCATTTTCCTGGGGTTTCACCTGGTACATGGTTTTCAGTCTGCATTCAAAACCTATGGTCTTGACAACAGTCGTTTCACTCCGGTGATCCAGGCGCTGGCCATTGTTTATTCAGTGGTTATTGTTGGTGGCAATACCATGATCCCACTGATGATTTACTTCTCGTAAAAAAACAATTTTTTCATTATGCATAGAATTCATTCCAATATACCCGAGGGGCCGCTGACAGAAAAGTGGTCCAGCTATAAATCCAATCAGAACCTGGTCAACCCGGCCAACAAACGTAAACTGGATATTATCGTGGTTGGAACCGGCCTGGCTGGAGGAGCCGCTGCCGCATCCCTGGCTGAAATGGGTTTCAAGGTAAAATCATTTTGCTACCAGGACAGCCCAAGGAGGGCCCACAGTATTGCAGCACAGGGTGGAATTAATGCAGCAAAGAATTACCAGAATGACGGAGACAGCATTTTCAGGCTCTTTTTCGATACAGTAAAGGGAGGTGATTACCGATCCAGGGAAGGTAATGTCTACAGGCTTGCCGAGGTGAGCAACCAGATTATTGACCAGTGCGTGGCCCAGGGAGTACCCTTTGCCAGGGAATATGGAGGAACGCTGGATAACCGGTCCTTTGGTGGAGCACTGGTTTCAAGAACCTTCTATGCAAGGGGGCAAACCGGCCAACAGCTGCTGCTGGGGGCTTACCAGTCTCTTAGCCGGCAAATCAAGCAAGGGAATGTTGAAATGTATCCCCGTATGGAAATGCAAAACCTGGTGATGGTGGACGGGAAGGCCCGCGGAATCATCTGCAGGGATGTGATCACCGGCAAACTGGAACGCTTCAGTGCACACGCAGTGGTCCTTGCCACCGGAGGATACGGTAATGTCTTTTTCCTCTCTACCATGGCCATGGGAGCCAATGCAAGTGCAATATGGCAGTGTCACAAAAAGGGAGCCCTGTTTGGAAACCCCTGTTATGTTCAGATTCACCCCACCTGCATCCCGGTACACGGTGAATACCAGTCGAAGCTAACCCTGATGAGTGAAAGCCTGAGAAATGACGGACGCATCTGGGTGCCGAAAAATAAGGAAGATGCAGAAAAATTACAGAAGGGTGAGATCAGCGGATCTGAAATTCCCGAGGAAAACAGGGACTATTACCTGGAAAGGCGCTATCCGGCCTTTGGGAACCTGGTTCCCAGGGATGTGGCTTCACGTGCTGCCAAGGAAAGGTGTGATGCCGGATATGGGGTTAACTCTACCGGGCTTGCTGTTTTCCTCGATTTTAAAGATTCCATTGCCCGACTGGGGAAAGATGTGATTGAAGCAAAATACGGGAACCTCTTCCAGATGTACGAGAAGATCACCGATGACAATCCCTATGAGATGCCGATGATGATATACCCGGCCATTCACTACTCCATGGGAGGCATCTGGGTAGATTACGAATTGCAGACAACCGTTCCGGGGCTATTTGCCACAGGCGAATCAAATTTCTCGGACCATGGTGCGAACCGACTGGGTGCTTCAGCACTCATGCAGGGACTGGCTGATGGCTATTTCGTATTGCCTTATACCATTCAAAACTACCTGGCACATGAAATCAATACCCCAAGGTTCCCGACCGATTTAAAGGAGTTTGAGCAAGCCGAAAGTGAAGTTAGGAAACGCCTTGAAGATTTGATGGCAGTGAAGGGTAGCCAAACTGTGGATACGATTCATAAGCGACTGGGGAAGATCATGTGGGATTATGTGGGTATGGCAAGGAACAAGGACGGACTGGAACTTGCAATCGAAGAAATCCAGAACCTGAAAGAAGATTTTTGGAACAATCTGAAAATTCCGGGCGAAATGGATGATTTAAATCCTGAGCTTCAAAAAGCCACCCGGCTGGCCGATTTCCTGGAACTTGGAGAACTGATGGCTATGGATGCCATGCACAGGGAGGAATCGTGTGGCGGACACTTCAGGGAGGAATTCCAAACCGGAGAGGGTGAGGCACTGCGGAACGACAAGGATTTTGCATATGTAGCCGCGTGGGAGTATAAGGGTGAAGGAAAGGAACCAGAGCTTCACAAAGAAGCCCTGAAGTTTGAAAATGTTGAATTGAAGCAAAGAAATTATAAGTAACAAGGAATAAGCTTTAGCATATGGACCTGAAATTGAAAATCTGGCGTCAGAAGGATTCCCAAAGCAGGGGAAAATTTGTGAACTACAAATTAAACGATGTATCTCCGGACAGTTCGTTCCTGGAGATGCTGGATGTGCTGAACGAGGAGCTGGTAGAGCGTAACGAAGAGCCTATTGTCTTTGACCACGACTGCAGGGAGGGCATATGTGGAGCTTGTGGAATGGTTATCAACGGCAGGCCCCATGGTCCCGACTCACTGATTACAGTCTGCCAGCTTCATATGCGAAAATTTAAGCACGGAGATACCATCGTTATTGAACCCTGGAGAGCCAGGGCCTTTCCGCTGATCAAGGACCTGATGGTGGACCGCTATGCTTTTGACAAGCTGATCCAGGAGTCGGGCTTCGTCTCTGTGAATACCGGGAGCGCACCCGAAGCCAATAGTATCCCTGTGAAGAAACATTACGCCGACCTGGCCATGGATGCCGCAGCCTGCATCGGTTGCGGGGCCTGTGTTGCCGCATGCAAGAATGCTTCAGCAATGCTATTTGTGGGGGCCAAGGTATCGCACCTGACCCTGCTTCCCCAGGGAAAAATAGAGGCAAAGGAAAGGGTATTGCAAATGGTTGCCAAGATGGATGAGCTGGGATTCGGAAACTGCACCAACACCGGAGCATGTGAAGCCGAATGCCCGAAAGGAATCACTTTAACCAACATTGCAAGGCTCAACCGGGAATACTACTACGCCAAGGTTTAGTCTATACAAGGTATATTTACCTTTCAAGGAAAGGGCAACGAGGCCCCAGAATTAGGCGCCCGCAGTGGCCTCAACTTCCTCAACTGTTTTGGGTATGGGGGTTCCGAGTACCCGGCTTCCTGTTTCAGTAATCAGAACATCATCTTCTATCCTCACACCACCAAAGCCAAGGTAGGAATCCACTTCACTGTAGTTAATGAATTGTTCCAGTTTCTTTTCGCTTTTCCACTGCTGAATAAGTGCAGGGATAAAATAGCATCCTGGTTCATTGGTTATTACAAACCCGGGTTCCAGTTCCCGTCCCATTCTCAGGTAGGCAAGTCCAAACTGCTCAGATCTTTTAATTGTCTCGGAGTAACCCACAAGATTTTCTCCCAGACCTTCCATATCGTGAACATCAAGGCCAAGCATATGACCCAGGCCATGGGGGAAAAACAGCGCATGCGCTCCTGAGGCTACAGCCTCGTCCACATCCCCTTTCATGAGTCCCAGATCTTTCAATCCGCTGGCAATAATTCTCGCTGCCTGCAGGTGCACTTCCCGGTAGGACTTCCCAGGTAAAGAGGCTTTGATGGTTTCAACGTTGGCCTTCAGCACGATATTATAGATATCTTTCTGCCTTGCAGAGAATTTCCCTCCCACTGGGAAGGTCCTGGTAATATCGCTGGCATAACACAATTCGGACTCAGTTCCTGCATCGCACACCACCATTCTGCCTTCCTCCAGTTCATTTCCATGATAGTGATTATGCAATGTTTGTCCATTCATACTCAAAATCACAGGAAAGGAAACCGGCCCCCCATGAGAAAGCGCAATACCCTCGATTGCTCCGGCCAACTCCCGCTCATAGTTTCCGGGGAAAGCCATCTTCATGGCAGTAGTATGCATAAGACCGGCAATCTCGACTGCCTTTTCAATCTCACCTATCTCAAAAGAGTCTTTCACTGAGCGCATATTAATCACTGCACGGATGAGTTCCTCAGACACAAACTTCTTTACTGCTTCGATGCTCACTGCACAAAGATCTGAGAGTGCCAGCTGCTGATCGCCCCGGTACGGAGGCAGAATATGAATCTTGCGTCCCGATGAGATGGCCGACTGTAGAACCGAGGAAAGCTCTTTGAGTGAAGCTGAGGCACCAACTCCGACATTTGAAGCCAGTTCCTTTACCAGTGGCTGTTCGCCCATCCAGATAATATCGTCCATATCGAAATCATTCCCGAAGAGGGTATCAATTCCGGATTCCGAATCGCAGATTCCATAGAATCCGGGTTTATTGATGCCAAAGTAATAGAGAAAACTGCTATCCTGCCTGAAATGGTATGTATTTGCCTTGTAATTCATGGCGCTCTCCTCATTACCTGCGATCAGGATCAGGCCATCCCCTGCCAACTGGCGCAACTGTTCTCTTCTCTTGGTATAAACTTTCCCTGGAAACATGTGTTTGCGTTTTAAATGAATTTAAAAGTAATTCAAATTTTGACAAACGACTGTCAACCCGGGAAGACATCGCTAAGGAAAGCATATGTTCTACATCAGGTCAAAGCAAATTCCCCGGGATTTTTGAATAAAGCAAGTATAAAGTGTAACCTTTTCATACTCAAACCATAAAAAATTGCGAATAGCATGGGTTGATAAGAATATTTTCCTATATTCGCACATTGACGTCTGCTTTTCAACTTTTTATTAACAATTTTACCAACATGCCATATCGCCGTCTCCCCAACACCGACTCAGCCCGCCTTAAGTCGCTGAAATCTGCGAATGAGAAAGGTAAAGACACTCCACCTTTTAAGCTGGCTTTCACAGCAGGCTCCTTCAGGAAGATTCAATCGGTACTTCCTGGTTTTGAAAATGCCATATTCGAGCATAGGAATTCGCTGAACATACAGGCGGAAAAAAACAAGGAGTATCAAAAACGGCTGAAAAAGGCGAGGCTGTATATTTCTCATTTTATTCAGGTTGTAAGCATGGCCATATTGCGGGGAGACCTGGTTTCTGAAACAAGGGCCTACTTTGGACTTGATGACGAGAAAAAAATCCCATCTCTTCATTCGGATGAGGAAATAATCTCTTGGGGTGAGCAGCTTCTTGAAGGTGAAAAGAAAAGAAGGAATCTTGGCTTGAGTCCTATTACCAACCCCACAATTGCAGTTCTCAAGGTTCACTACGATAAGTTCCTGGAGTATCACAATTATCAGAAAAGTCTTAAGAACAGGAGTCAGCGCGCCCAGGACCAACTGAATATTCAACGTGCACAGGTTGACAGTTTAATCCAGCAAATTTGGAACGAAGTTGAGGAAACTTTCAATGATCTGCCCGAGGAGATACGCAGGGAAAAAGCCTCTGAATATGGGCTGGTCTATGTCTTCAGGAAAAATGAACTGTTTAACGCCAATTTGTTCCAGAGTCCCCGTGTTGGGGAGACCGGGTAGCAAGCACCCTAACCTGGTAATACCACGCTATAAAAAAGACCGCAAAAATCAGGAGGCTGATCAGTGCTGTCATTGGCAATAAGTTACTCGTCCCGATTTCTTCAAGCATATCATCGGAGCTTCCCTTAGAATTGAAATGGTAGTAAATCACCCCCATTGCATTATTTACAAAATGAGCAATAATGGGAAACCATATGGATCGACCCAGGTACATTAGGTAACCAAGAACGATGCCAAGAACAAAGCGGGGAAGGAAGGAGAAAAACTGAAAATGAAAGGCGCTGAAAAGTAAGGCTGTAATCAGAATCGCAATATGGGGATTCTTTACCATCCTGATAAGCAATCCCTGGAAAAGGCCCCTGAAGATAAGCTCTTCTCCGATGGCTGCCAGCACGCCGATCATTAAAAGATTCACTAGTAAGCCCCAAAGGGACCTGGTGGCTGTAAACGCCCGCATAATCTTTTCAGCATCCGCTTCCATACTCCTCATCAGCCGGTCGATGGAATGAATGGGAAAGTCCATCCTCATATTCACTTCGGCCAGGTAATTGATCAGGGGGATCACTGATACCATCATTCCAACAGTAAAAAACACGGCAAGCCACGAAAAGGGATCGCGCAAACGGTAAAGCGAGAGCATGTCGCCATCGAAAAGAAAGGAAAACAAAAGAGCTGGCACAATAAAAGTACCAACAGAACCAATTATTTGTATCAGTTTTGAGGCTGCCACATATTCCGGATCGTCAAATGCTCCCATGGAGAGTATGTCGGATACACGGAAGCTGTAAAAGATACTGGCGAGAAATGCCCCAAGGAACTGGGAAATAAGCCCAAGGATGAATATAATAACAACCGCGAAGAGGAATTTCTCTCCAGGCTTCAGTCCGGCCAGCATAGCTGGTCTATTTGCAGGATTATTCTGTATTTTTGCCTCAGATTTGATGCACAAAGAAAGTAATTTGAATTCTTAAAACCTACAAAGTTTTTTCACCATGCATATTGGCGATCTTGAACTTGGCGAACGCCCCCTTTTCCTGGCTCCCATGGAGGATATTACCGATCCTTCCTTCCGCTTTCTGTGTAAAAAATCAGGTGCCGATATGATGTACACCGAGTTCATTTCTTCGGACGGACTTATACGGGATGGGGCGAAAAGTGTGAAGAAGCTGGATATTTTCGACTATGAGCGACCCATGGGTATACAGCTCTACGGGCACCTTATCGAGTCAATGGTGGAGGCCACGCATCTGGCAGTTGCAGCCAGACCCGAAATAATCGACATCAACTATGGGTGTCCCGTTCGAAAAATAGCCAACAGGGGAGCCGGAGCAGGCATGCTGGCCAATATACCCCTGATGATGGAGATGACAAAAGCTATTGTGGAGGCCTCTCCCCTGCCGGTTACGGTAAAAACCCGGCTGGGTTGGGACGATTCAAGTAAGATCATCGTTGAAGTAGCCGAACAACTTCAGGACCTGGGGATCAGTGCCCTTACCATCCATGGAAGAACAAGGGCCCAGATGTACAAGGGATCGGCCGACTGGACACTCATCGGGGAGGTTAAGAACAATCCACGAATGAAAATTCCCATCATAGGAAATGGGGATATTACAACGCCCCTTGAAGCCAAAGAGGCCTTTGAACGTTTTGGAGTGGACGGGATTATGATTGGCCGGGCAGCCGTTGGGAAACCCTGGTTATTTGCACATACCAAACACTATTTGGAGCATGGTAAAGAGCTCCCCGATCCTTCAGTATCGGAGAAAGTAGATATGGCAAAGCTTCAATTTGAAAAATCCCTTGAGATCAAATCGGAGCCGGTTGGAATCTATGAAATGCGCAGGCACTTCTCCAATTACTTTAAAGGTCTTCCTCACTTCAAAGAGATGAGGTTAAAGCTTCTGACCACCCTTGAAGTAGAGGAGATATTCAGCCTGCTGGAAGAGATCAGGAACAAGTATGGCGAATCAAGGCCCGATGCATCGGGTTCGTTCTGGGATTAGCCCTCAGGAGATATCCATGCTTTTGGGATAATCCAGGTTATAATGAAGTCCCAGGCTTTCCTTCCTTGCCTGGGCCATTTTGATTACCAGGTAACCCACGTTAATCAGGTTGCGAAGCTGGCATATGCGAAGAGACACACTCGATTTCTTATAGAGTTCTTCGGTTTCCCGATAAATAATCTCCAGCCTGACAACGGCCCTTTCAAGGCGCAGGTCGGACCTGACTATCCCCACATAATTTGACATAATCTGCTTCACCTCCTTCAGGTTCTGGGTGATCAGGATCATTTCTTCCGGATGGGTGGTTCCACTGTCGTCCCAGTCGGGAATCCGCTCAGCATTAGCCAGATCTCCCAGTTGGGAAACAGCATGCTTTGCAGCTCTGTCTGCAAAGACCATGGCCTCGATAAGCGAATTGGAGGCCAGCCTGTTCGCCCCGTGCAAGCCAGTCGATGAAACCTCCCCTACCGCGTAGAGCCTCCTGATTCCTGTCTGGCCATCCATATCAACTTTGATACCTCCGCATATATAATGGGCGGCCGGAACCACCGGTATCATATCCCTGGCAATATCAATTCCAATGGAGAGGCACTTTTCGGTAATATTGGGAAAGTGCTTTTTGAGCGCTTCCTCTTCCAGGTGGGTCACATCAAGGTACACAAAATCGTGTCCGTGAAGCTTCATCTCGTTATCGATGGCCCTGGCAACAATATCACGAGGGGCAAGGCTTCCCCGCTCATCATACTTGCTCATAAAGTCCTCACCCAGCTGGTTCTTAAGGATTCCGCCGTAACCCCTCATGGCCTCGGTAATCAGGAAAGAGGGAGACTCCCCGGGATTGTAGAGTGAAGTCGGATGAAACTGCACAAATTCCATATTCTCAATAATCCCCTTGGCCCTGTACACCATGGCAACTCCGTCGCCTGTTGCTATAGGGGGGTTCGTTGTGGTAGAATAAAGGTTACCGGCTCCTCCTGAAGCAAGCAGGGTGGTTTTTGAAAGAATTCTGATTACCTCTCCGGAAGAGATGTTCAGAACATAAGCACCGTAACAATCAATATCGTTCATGTGTCTCTTCACCAGCTTGCCCATATGATGCTGGGTAATCAGGTCCACTGCAAAATGATTTTCCAGCAGATCGATATGCGGATGAGACCGCACTTTTTGGGAAAGCGCCCTCTGAATTTCCTCTCCGGTATTATCTTTATGGTGAAGGATTCGGTGCTCGGAATGCCCCCCTTCCCTGGCCAGGTCATATTTTCCCGAGGATGATTTATCAAATTTGGTCCCCCATTGGATTAAATCCTGAATTTGCGCCGGGGCCTCCTTGACCACCATTTTGACCACATCTTCATTGCAAATATGGTCTCCGGCTACCAGGGTATCTTTCACATGTTTCTCGTAACTGTCAGGCTCATAAATGACTGCCGCAATCCCCCCCTGGGCATACCTGGTATTGGTTTCCTCCAGCTGCGATTTTGTAATCAGACATACCGATCCGTGTTCAGCCACCTTCAGCGCAAAACTTAAACCACCAAGTCCTGAACCAATAACCAGAAAATCATACTTTTTCTCCATAATCCTTGCCCTTCAAAATTCAAGACAAATATAGGAAAAGCTGCATAGAATAATTTAAATCAGCTATTTTTGAATCTATGATTAAGTTACTTACAATAATCGGAGCAAGACCTCAGATCATCAAGGCTGCCGCTTTAAGCCGGGCCATTGAAAGTGGATTTAAACAAGAGGTGGCTGAAGTGATTCTGCACACCGGGCAGCATTACGACGATTCCATGTCGGAAGTTTTCTTCAGGGAGATGCAGATTCCCCAACCAGAATATAACCTGAAGATCGGTTCGGCAAGTCACGGTTCTCAAACCGGCCAGATGATTGGGGGGATCGAGGAAGTAATCCTCAAAGAAAAGCCTGATGGCATGGTGGTTTACGGGGATACCAATTCCACACTGGCCGGGGCGCTTGCTGCTGCCAAGTTGCATATCCCGGTGATCCACATCGAAGCCGGTTTGCGCTCCTTCAACAAACAAATGCCCGAGGAAATCAACCGGATTGCATGTGACCATGTAAGTACCCTCTTGTTCTCTCCCACCCTGACGGGAGTAAAAAACCTGGAAGAGGAAGGCATCGTCCACCACGAAAACGAGAAGCTCTCATTCGATAGCCAGGGGGTCTACCACAATGGAGATGTCATGTACGACAACACCTTGTTTTTCAGACAGATTGCTCTTTCAAACTCACCCATTCTCAAGAATCTCGGATTGGAGAATAAAGCATACATCCTGGCCACCATTCACCGTCCGTCCAATACAGATGTGACTGAAAACCTGGCAGGTATTCTGAGGGCGATAGACCGGGTTTCAAGGGAGAAAAAGATAGAAATGATTCTGCCGCTCCACCCTCGTACGCTCGCCATCCTGAAACGGGATGAGTCCAGGGACAGCATGGAGGTGATCCAGGCCAACAAACTGATTCGAATTATCCCTGCAGTTTCATTTCTGGATATGATCAGACTTGAGGCCGGGGCCTGCCTGCTTCTGACCGATTCCGGGGGTGTTCAGAAAGAGGCCTGGTTTATGGAAAAACCCGTTGTGGTATTAAGAGAAGAGACAGAATGGGTTGAGATTATCGAAGCCGGAAACGGGGTTCTTACCGGGCCGGATCCGGAAAAGATTATCTCCGCCTCCCTGAAATACCTGGATGCTCCTCCCCAAAATTATCCTCCCATCTTTGGTGATGGAAAGGCAGCCCACCGGATATTGGAAATTCTCACAACAGTTAACTGGCAGTAGTTCTACAAATTGGCAGAGTCTGGTAAAATTGAGTTACTTTTGTGAGTTCAAAAAAAGAAACAGCTAAACCTAGCATTTAACAAAATTAAAATATGGCCCAGGAAGATCTCTTTAAAAAACTTGTAGCCCACTGTAAAGAATACGGATACGTTTTTCCTTCAAGTGAGATTTATGACGGATTGTCTGCTGTATATGATTACGGTCAATACGGTGTCGAATTAAAAAACAACATAAAGAAATACTGGTGGGACTCCATGGTACTGCTGCATGAAAATGTGGTGGGACTCGACTCTGCCATCTTTATGCACCCCACCATCTGGAAAGC
>JAOZLK010000366.1 GCA_029934875.1 Bacteroidales bacterium
ATACATGCTGTGGGCAAAAGCTGCATCGACAGGAGCACACATAACAGGCCGTACCATTACCAGTTGTGAAGCAATAACGAATACCGCGGGGAATTTCAGAACATCATTGGAAACCATCAAACAATCTGATGATATGAATTTTATAACGGGTGTGAACCATTCGGTTTTGCATGGATACAATTATTCCTCCCCGGAGGCTGAATTTCCAGGATGGTATAGATTCGGCACCTATTTTAACGAAAGAAATACCTGGTGGAAATATTTCAGAAAATGGACCGATTATAATGCAAGGTTATCATCGCTGTTTCAGAATGCAAACCCGGTAGCAGATATTGCGGTATTAAGCAGAATACGTGATACCTGGTCAGAATCCGGACGCCTGAGAGATCCTCTTCACATGGAGCCATGGTATTATGTCCGCTTATGGGAACCCATCAGCAGGCTGGGAGGTACTTCAGATTACATCAGTCAGCCCATATTGGAGGATGCAAGCGTGGAAGGAAAAGAATTGGTTTGTGGCAAAATGAGATACAGGGCACTCTTCCTTGCTGATGTGAGATCCTTAACCCCCGGGGCTGCTATCACCCTTAATAAATTCGCCATGGCCGGTGGAAAGCTTGTATTTGTTGGAGAAAAGCCAAAGCGTTCCTTATCCTTAAAGGATGCTGAAAAAAATGATGAAATTGTATATCAATCCATCAGTGAGATTTTAGATCTTGAAAATGTAACTGCTGTCAAAGCTCCTCAGGAATCAGAGGATTTTACGCTCTGGACCAAGCAGTTACTGAATCAAATTGGCCTGGAAACAGATGTAAACATAAACAAGCCCAAAAGCTGCCTCTACTCAACGAAATACACAAATGCTGATAAGGACATTTATTTCTTCACCAATACCGATCGAAAAAAAGCAATCACATTTGAAGCAAGTTTCAACGCGGGTAATAAAACGCCATATATCTGGTTGCCTGAAACAGGTTAAAGAACAAATTACAAATTGAATTGGATGCCCTTGAGTCGGCTTTAATAATTTTCGAAAATAGAAAGATTGATCTGCCTCTATACAAGCATAAGGAAAAACCAGTTGAGAACAGGGAGTTAACAGCTACCTGGGATGTGAAATTTGAACACACCAATGGTGATGTTTTTGAACGAGAGATGAGGAACCTGATTGATTTTAAGGATGCTGAAGATCCCGCTATAATGAATTTTGCCGGTGATGTGACCTATTCAACAAGAATTGAGAATGATGAATCTTTTCGCTTCATTACACTGACTGAAGTGAATCAGGCAGTTAGCGAGTTAGTTGTAAACGGGCAGCAGGCAGGAGTGAAATGGTATGGAAATCACACTTACGATATTCGCTCATTTCTTCAGCCCGGAGAGAATACAATCGAAATAAAACTGACAACTACACTGGCCAATTATGCGATGTCGCTGAAGGATAATCCGGTGGCCGCTGTCCTGACCAATAGATATAAAGAGCCTTTTTCTGCAGGATTGACTGGTGTGGAGCTGGGAAAATAAAATGAAAAGAAGAGATTTTATAATAAGGGCCAGTTTAGGAAGCCTGGTTTTTCCTATAATCTCGCCAAGAGGTGAAAAAGTAACTCAGGCTTCACCAAGGCATATTGAAGTTGAAAAGCCGGAAGGAAAAGTAGTTATCGAATCGAATGTCAATCTGATTATAAAAGAGACTGAAAAAAGCAGGGTTTTTAATATGGTTCCCGGGGCAGAAGCGATCCCCATTATTGCCTGGTTTCCCCAGGGGAAGTCAGGCGACGTTGTTTTAAACATTCATGTAAAAGATTGAATCCATTTGAAAAAATCATGGAACTATTAGAAACAAATATTCAATAGCTTGTTTTAATATTATTCGTGTTTTCAGAATTATAATTTTTACCCAAATCCGGAGAACGACCAGACCGGAAGATTACCGGGCCCATAGCTCAGCTGGTTAGAGCACCTGACTCATAATCAGGGGGTCGCATTCGAGCCCATCTGGGCCCACAGTTGGAAACCAACCACTTGGAGTAAGATCCTACTGGTTGGTTTTTTTGTTGGGATAAACATTTGAATAAACATCTTGTGAGTGAATTGAATTGTCTTTGGTTAAAAAAACTGCTTCGAATAAACGCTTGAATAACAGGATCATAAAGTTAAATTTATAAATTTCCGAACTGTAATTTAATCCAGATGCTTAAATACGACCTATTCTACGAATTATCTCCTTATTTAAAAGACAGAGAATAAAAGACTCATTATCAGGGCTCTCTATTTGTTTTAATTATATTTATATACTATATTTGCTCTATTAATATTATATATATATAATTATTAATGCGACTAAATATTATAGATAAATAATAAAGATGAGCTATTGGGATAAAAAACTAATAAGGGAGCAACTTGACAATAAGCTTTCTAAATTAAGGGAATTTGCAATCCAAGGTCTTACTTCCATTGGGTGGATTAAAACCATTCGAGAGGCATTAGGGATGACCTCCAAAGATCTGGCTTCCAGGGTTGGGGTTAATCAATCTCGTATTATTCATATGGAACAAGCAGAAGTAGATGGGAATATTAAGATTTCAACAATGAAAAAAATTGCTGATGCTCTTGAGATGGACTTTGTTTACGCCTTTGTTCCTCGTACATCGTTGAATGAAATGGTGAGAGAGCAAGCGAGAAAGTTAGCATTGAAAAAAATGGAAAGGCTCGACCATACCATGCGTCTTGAAATGCAAGAATTATCTGTGGAAGAAAAGGAGAAGGCATTAAAAGATATGATAGATAGGATATTGATTGATGAACAAAAGGACTTTTGGAAAAAATGAAACAAGAAGATCTACCAAAAGGGGCAACTCCACTAGATCCGGACGAAATTGATGATCTAAAGATTAAGACCATTACAACTCGCGGAGAACTTGACAGATGGGAACAACAGAACATTGGAGATGCAATTGATTGGCTAGATTCCCGAAAAAACAAATCAGAAATTCTTAGTGAGGATTTCGTAAGAAAGCTTCATGAGAAAATGCTTAGTAAAGTCTGGGCATGGGCAGGCAGTTTTCGAAAGACAAATAAAAACATCGGGGTTGATAAATATAGAATTGGAATTGAACTTAAAACCCTATTGGATGACACCAAGTATTGGATTAATAACAATACATATGAAACTGATGAAATCGCTGCACGTTTTCATCATCGGCTGGTAAAAATTCATTGTTTTCCAAATGGTAATGGTAGGCATTCCCGCCTTATGACAGATATACTTATATCAGATGTTTTAGAAAAAGAACCATTTACCTGGGGTAATGAGAATTTTTCTGTCGAAGGAGGTGTAAGAGACACATATATTAATGCGTTACGTAGCGCAGACAACAATGACTATGGGCCTTTATTTAAATTTGTAAGATCCTGAAAAGCAGTCACATAACAAATTACCTTACTCATAATCAGGGGCTCGAAGCCACGCTGCAACTTCCGGCAGTTTTTTTCATTTCGTACCAATCGAAACCGGCCACATTGTTTACATTTGAATCGCCCCTGGATGTGGCATACAACCCGCAAAATGATCCTGTAAACCTTCCAGCCGGAGGGAATCCCAATTCATGTCCGTCCGTTTCGCAAATTTTTTGCCAGTCGCCTGCATCTTCTTTTATGAAAAATGACAGTTTGAAATCTTCGAGGGTGATTTTTAGTCCCAGCTCACCGCTACCCCTTAGATCAGTGCCGGACAGCAATGAGTCGGCATAGTATACACTGGCCCTTGCCTGATTCTCATGCATCTCCTTTACAAGGCTCCAATGTGGTTTATGGCCCCTCAGAAAGGCCATCCCGGCACATTCTCCAGGTTTTTGAGGAGTAAAGTCCAAGGAAGTAGTGAACGTGCAATTCATTTCAATTACCCTTATCCCCATGAATACAGGCCGGGAATAATCTTCAATTACTTCCGGTCTGAGCTTTAATTGCATGTAGCCAGCCTTCGTGCTCTGGTCCCACCATGTTGTTTTCGGGTTTCTGATGAATGTCCAGTCTGGTTGTAGTTGATCATCGTTGAAATCATCTCTGAAATTGAAAGAGCGCTGTTCACCGTCCCACATTTCGGGAGCTGGTATGCTATGTGCCGTACGTCCGGTTTCACCATCCGGGTTTATGACAGGCCACTCACCACTCCAGTCGACCTTGGATAGAAAGGTTTCCCTTCCCATCACATTGTTTTTTTTGTCCTTGCTTCTGACACCGAGGAATACCGTCCACCACTCCCCATCATCTGTTTTAAATATGTCAGCGTGTCCCGTACAATTTATTCCCGATTGTTCATATCCACGGTGTGTAAGAATTGGGTTCCCGGGATTCATTTCCCAGGGTCCCATCGGCGAATCGCTTTTCCAGATGGAGGCGGCATGGCCAATACCTGTTCCGCCATGAGCAATGAGGAGGTAGTACGTTCCGTCTTTTTTGTAAAGGTGTGGGGCTTCAAAGGCCGCTGCGCCGCCAATAATGTTGCTTTCGAAATAGGGTCTGGAATCCAGCACCGATACAGGTCCTTTCAGGTCAAAATTATCCAGGTCAATTTCCTGTATCCAAATATCCCTTTCTGCTCGAAACTTGCTGTTTTCTTCATGCCTGTTCCCTGTGTAGTATACCCTGTTATCCTCATCGAAAAACAGGGATGGATCAATGCCTGGAGCATTGTCTATCCAATGGGGATCTGACCATGGGCCCGCCGGGTTTTGCGCAGTCATTATAAAATTGCCTTTCTGTTCAACAATGCTGTCACGCAGGCCACCAACCATGGTAGTTATCACGTAATAAATACCTCTGTGATATCGAATGGTAGGGGCATATATTCCTGCAGTGGATGAAATGTTGGAATAGTCCAGTTGCCCGGGCCTGTGGATGACATGGCCTATCATCTGCCAATTTACGAGATCTTTACTGTGATATACAGGGATCCCCGGAAAATACTCAAAGGTGCTGGTTACCAGGTAATAATCCTCCCCAACACGGCAAACTGAAGGATCGGGGTTAAACCCCGGAATAACAGGATTATTGATATTGGAAATTTCGTTTTTACAGGCAGATAATGTAGCAATAAGCAGTATTAGAATTGCAAGATGCCGGTTTAATTTATAATGCTGAATCAATCCAGGTGCAGGACTGACTTGAATTCGTGATGATCCGTTCATCGCTTTGGCTTCACTACCGAACGCACGAA
>JAOZLK010000367.1 GCA_029934875.1 Bacteroidales bacterium
ATGCTCATTATTGAAGTGTTGCTGCATCATTGACTTTTCAAATTCAAAACTTTGAATAGGGACAGAAAACACGACATCGCCTGTGCTTTGATCAAGGGTACTTACGGAGGCATAATTATGTGCCTCTATATCCTCAACCGGAGTAGTTGAAAAGAATTTGATATGGGTTTTGGTACTCACATACCGCTCCTGAGCCTGTGCTGCAAAACTGCCTGCAAAAAGGGCCAGGGCCATTAAGATATTTGGATATAACTTTTTCATGTTTTCTACTTTTTAAATTATTTAATCTTTAACAATATCACTTTGGTCTAATACTACATTTTCATACAGTTCAAGATCCTCATCATAGGAAGCTCCTGAACGGATCACACCTTTTACGGTGATGACCTGTCCAATCTTAATCCCATTAAGATGATCATTGCTTTCGGGTGAAAAGGTGGCACTCACTCCCGCCTTATCCTGTGCATTTTTAAGTAGCACAACCTTTTGTCCCTTATAATTTTCTGAGATTTTGCTAAGCTCGCCGCTTATTTCCAATATTTTGGAATCTCCGTCAGCGCTAAGGTATTTCTGGTTGGCAGCTTCACTATCGCTCAGGTATTCTGAAACAATTTGTGAAGTGCTGAGTGTAAAATCGGTTTGTGCTGCTTGCACATCTCTCTTTGGCATGTTAAACATGTACAGGCCAATACCTCCTCCTGTCAATAAACCTGCAATACCAAGTACTGCTATGATTCTTATCACCTTTTTCTTTTTCATGGTTTTTCATTTCTGAGTACACTAGTTCAGTCGGTAAAACCAGAATACCTGACAGAAATCCATGAAAAAACTGAGGGTTTAGATTATTTTATAATTCCTGTAGTTAAGATCTATCCCAAAAAACCGGTATAAAATATGCTTCATACTGTCCTTAAAACTTCTCTTTTTAAAGGTGATGTCATAATCGAACTTCCAGTTTATTCTGGCGATCCGCTCCTCCATAATCGCCGGATGTTCTCCTTCAAAAAGACTTAGTTCGCGAACATGCTTTTCATAGTCATAGCGATCTCCCTGAAGGGCCGCAGTATCTATTGGATTATCCTCACGATACAACCTGACAAAAGCTGCTCTTTTTTGCTGCATGGCCTCGGGCTCCCTGACCCAACCGTAATGGTATATGTAAGCATCGATTGGCTTCACGTTCAACTTTTCATCATTCCCCTTTCTGAATCCCTGTGCGTCCCTGTAAGAATATATTGATTTATCATTTTTAACGACTCTGATCTCTTGTTTATACCAGTTTGATGAGGCTCCCACATAATCATAGGACCCATAAAAATGTAGGTATTTAAACAAAAGACCATCCACCCTGGGATCGTCCTTATAACGTTTCATGTTCTCGTAAACTGTATCCAGGTAGTTCTCGTGAATGAGCTCATCACCCTGGATGTAAAATGCCCAGTCGGAATCTTCCGGAATATGAGAAAAAGCCTTATCGGTTTCCAGGGCAAGCACCTGTCCTCCCTCTCGCAAGTCCTCATTCCAGACAGTGGGTACGATCCTGATTTTATCCTGATCGATACTGTTAATCAGATCATAGGTGCCATCAGCACACTCACCAACAGCAATTATAAAATCATCACATATTGGCAGGACCGATTTGATTGCTTCCACCACAGGATAATCAAATTTAACTGCATTTTTGATAAAAGAGAAACCCGTAACCTTCATATGGTATAAAGGTAAAAACTTAATCCGTCAGAAAACTAATCATTTTTTGGCCAGCGAAAACAGGAATTCAATCCCTCCCCCTTCATACTGCCTGGCAGAAATCTCACCATGATGAAGTTGAATCGCATTCTTAACAATGGCCAGGCCGAGACCCGTCCCTCCATTCTTTCTGGAGCGCCCGTCATCGATCCGGTAAAAGCGTTCAAAGATACGGGCAAGATGCTTTTCATCAATTTCATTCCCGGTATTCGCGAATGAAAAGTACAGGTACTTCTTATCTTCGAGGTAGTTGGAAAGCTTGATTTCTATATGATCACCACCATACTTAATCACATTATCAAATAGGTTATAAAAGATCGAAAAGAGGAGTGACTCGTTACCCTGAATCTCCTTTTTCCCGGAAAGATCCACAATCACCTTGATTTGCTTCTCATCGAGCCGCAGCTTTAAATGTTCCTCAACCTCTTCCACTATCCCCTTGATATTTTGCTGTTTGAATCCGAAATGCTCTCCTGCCTCCTCAATTTTATTGAGTGTGGAAATGTCCTCGATAAGGTCAGAAAGTCTTCTGGCCTGGGCATGTGCCTTGTGGATAAAATATTTCTTTTTTTCCGGGTCAAGATTGTTATGCTGAAGGGTCTCCAGGTAGCCCATGACCGAGGAAACCGGTGTTTTTAATTCGTGTGCGATATTCGATGTCATTTGCTGCTTGATCATCCTTCTCTTCTCAAGCTTTGTAGTATCGGAAATGACAATTTCAAAACTTTTATCCTGGAAGAAGACGCACTTTACCTTGAAATATCTGCTGCTTTTCTGAAGGTCCATGTCCAACATGGGCAACTCCCCACTTTTAATGACTTCGGTTCTCTGCAACTGTTGATCAATGAACTGAAGGATGGGTTCCAGCTGCTTTATTTCAAAAATCTTCTCTGCCGAGACTGTCGACTTGTCGTACAATAGATTCAGGTTCTGAATAAAATGATTGTTGGAAAGCACCTTCTGCTTTTGGGAGGAGAAAAAAGCGATGCCCTCGTTGAGCGCGCTTAAATGGCTGAATAGTTTGTTCTTTTCAATATCAAGGTTTTCCTTGGCTTCATTGAGGTCTTTATAAATAGAGGTGATCTGGCTGCCAATGGTGCCTAGCTCATCGTTTGGAAATTCAATAGTCTCCTTTACCTCCACACCACTGCTGAGCCGTATGGCAAAATCCTTCAGCTTGGTGATTGTATCCGAAAATCGCCGGGTGATGAATTGTAGTATTACAGAAACAATCAGAAAGAGCAGAACGAGGTAAAAAATGAAGAGCCGTTCAACATGAAGGAAATCCTTCATTTTTACATCATACAAGGCCGCCGTTCTTACAAAGTAGTCTGTATAGTATTTGGCATAATAGTAATAGCTTCTGCCGGTGGTGGCCGACTCCCGGATGTTTGCACCAAAGCCAGTTGCCACAGAAATTTTTACTTCGGGACGTTGCAGGTGGTTTTCCATCTGCTCAACTTCAGATACCTCGCTGTCAAAAAGGACAAGCCCGGTGGAGCTGATCACGGTCACCCTGGTCTCCGGACCGGGAAGGATTTTTACAAGCGAATCTATCATTCGGAAATTCCCGCTTTCTGAAATAGCGTTCTCCCGGATAAATTGATGTGTCAGCTCAGTGATATTATCCAGGGTAGTTTCCAGCTCGCCTGTTCTGAAATCCTTTTCACGTTGATACTGGAACAGGAGCACCAGTACGGTGAAAATGGCGAAAATAACTGAAAATGATATGAATAGCTTTCGTCTAATACTCATTTTTGGCAACATAATAGGTTCAAAAATTAACTGTTTCGTTCGAAGGTATATCCATATCCAGGCTTGTTCTTAATAAATTGTCCGTACACACCCAGTTTTTTCCTGAGGCGCGCCATATGGACATCAATGGTTCGTTCAGCAACAATGGTATGCTCCTCCCATACTCGTTTAAGAATATCATCTCTCGACATAATATATCCTTCCCTTTGAAGCAACAGGGTCAGTATCTCAAACTCTTTCTTTGTGAGTTCTATTCTCTCCTTATCAATTTTGAGTTTCCTTTTTTTAAGGTTTAGTTCAAGCTCATCAATCACAATAGTGGATTTTCCTTCCAGATCATTTGGCCCTCCCCTCTTCAATACTGCTTTTACCCGAACAATAACCTCCTTAACCGAAAAGGGCTTGTTAATGTAATCGTCGGCGCCCAGGTTAAATCCGGTTAGCAGGTCATCTTCTGCCGTCTTTGCGGTAATAAAAATGATAGGCATGGTCAAACCCATCTCCTTCCGCATTACTTTGGCGAGTTTAAATCCCGACATCTTGCCCATCATCACATCGAGCAATACAAGGTTAAATGACTCCAAATCTTTTTTCAGGGCCTCTTCTGCTGAATAGGCCACTTCCGCGGTATAGCCTTCTCCTTCAAGGTTAAACTGAAGGATTTCACAGAGGTCCTCCTCATCGTCGACTATCAATATTTTGTGATCTGTCATTTTACAATTTATCCATAAGAGCTAGTTCTCAAAAGGTAATACTATTTATTCATTTGTGGGATCCTGATGCCTGATATTGGATCCGGAAATGGCATAAACAGAGGCTTCTGCAATATTTGTGGCGTGATCTCCAATGCGTTCGATGGCGGCAATAATGGAGCGCACGTCGAATAGATTATTTAAGATTTCCTGGCTCTTCTTTGGCAGACCGGCTATTTTGATTGTCTTCTTAAATAGTTTTTGATTCATCTCATCAAAAGTAGCATCCTTCATGATGGTCCAGGAGGCAAACTCCTTATCGTTGTTGATGAAAGAGAGGATTGAACGTTTAACCATTTTGGACGTGGTCTTCAGCATAGAGTGAAGTGTTTGAGCCGATTCATCCACCATATCGGAATCATTAATCTCCAAAAAGGTACTGGCGATCCTGTCCACAAGATCTCCAACTCTCTCCAGGTTGATGGTCATATGATAGATAGCGAACAGGCGCCTCAGATCACTGGCCATTGGTTGATAGAGAACAATGGACTTAATTATGCTTTCATCCAGTTTGACCTCGTATTTGTTAATTTTCTGTTCGTTCTTTGTAAGGCGCTCAAAGATCTCCCCCTGTTTTCCCGCCTTCCTGTTCTCAAAAATCTCGTCGAGTAATTGAAGTTGCTCAAGGATCATGTTTGAAAGCTGCTCAAAATCCTGCTCAATATTCCGGATTGCCAGATCTTTATTTGTTGTCATCCTCTTTTATTTTATAATTAACTAAATTTTCCAGTCAAATACTCTTCAGTCCTTTTATCCACCGGATTAATGAACATCTCCTTTGTTTTCCCATATTCAATCAACTCACCAAGATACATGAACATTGAATAATCTGAAATACGGGCTGCCTGGGACATGTTATGTGTAACCAACAGTATGGTGTAGTGCTCCTTGAGTTGTATCAGCAACTCCTCAACCTTTTTAGTGGCAACCGGATCAAGGGCAGAGGTGGGCTCGTCCAGA
>JAOZLK010000368.1 GCA_029934875.1 Bacteroidales bacterium
TTTAAGCTCACCGGAACTGGTAAAATCAAAAGAAAACACGCTTTTAAAAGCCATATTCTTACCAAAAAGTCAAAGAAGCGCAAGCGGAACCTGACCTATTCTGGTCTGGTTAATAAAGCTGATGAACAAAACATCAAGCGCCTTCTGGCAATGAAGTAAGATTTTATCTTTTGAAAAACAGTTAAAGAGTTATTGACCAGGGTGTAGAGCAAAAAGAGTCCCAAGTGACCGCCTTCATCCAAAAAAATTAGAAAAAATGCCAAGAGCAACAAATGCTGTCGCATCAAGACAGAAGAGAAAAAAAGTGATGAAGGCAACCAAAGGGTACTTTGGTCGCAGAAAAAATGTCTGGACGGTTTCCAAGAATGCATATGAAAAAGGACTGAGCTATGCTTATCGTGACCGTCGCAAGAAAAAAGCCGAATTCAGAGCCCTTTGGATACAGCGTATCAATGCAGCTACACGCGAATATGATATGTCCTACTCCGAATTTATGGGTAAACTGAGTAAAGCAGGAATTGAGATAAACCGTAAGGTACTTGCCGACCTGGCCATGAACGACCCTAAGGCTTTTGAAGCCATCGTCAAGAAAATACAATAGGCAATTCTGCCAAGACTTATTAAACAGGCTGGGCCGCGCAAGGGGTTCAGCTTTTTTTTTCGTAAAAATATGAAGATTGCACTGATTGGTTATGGAAAGATGGGGAAAACCATTGAAGATCTGGGTCTGGAACAGGGCCACGAATTTCCCCTTATCATTGATGTGTATAATGCCGGAGATCTGAATCCCGATAAGGTAAAGGGAATAGATGTAGCCATTGAGTTCTCAGCACCGGTGGCTGCCCCTGGTAATGTTTTAAGGTGCCTTGAACTGGGCCTGCCTGTAGTCTCTGGAACAACAGGCTGGAACAGCAGGTTTGAAGAGGTGAATCTTTTCTGCAAATCTCAAAATGGGGCATTTTTCTATGCCAGTAATTTTAGTATTGGGGTGAATATTCTCTTCGCCATGAATCGTCAACTGGCCAAAATAATGAATAAATTCCCCCAGTACCAGGCATCCATGGAGGAAGTGCACCACATTCACAAACTTGACGCTCCCAGCGGAACTGCGATCACACTTCTGGAAGGAATCATAGAGCAGCATGGTGGCAGTAAAAAATGGAGCATGGAAGAGAGTGAGGATCCGTCTGAAATCCACATCTCTGCCCTCAGAGAGGGTGAGGTTAATGGAAAACACACAGTCAGGTATGAATCCCCCCTGGATTCCATATCACTTAGCCATGATGCGAAATCAAGGAAAGCATTTGTAGAAGGCATCTTGCTTGCAGCCACTTTCATAAGTGACAAAAAAGGGGTTTTTGGGATGAACGACCTGCTGAATTTATAATCTGATGAAACTTCCATGACAATAATCACATCATTGTTATGGTAAGTTACACTAGACCAATTAAATAGACTAAATAATTACTAGTGAAAGGTAAAGCCTGGAGAATAATAGGATTTGTTGTGATGGCCCTACTCTGGACTGCCATCATGATCTGGACCCAGCTCTGGTACCTCCTCTTCTTTAACCTGGTTATATTCGACATCTTCATTACAAAGAAAGTGGACTGGACCCTTCGGAAGTACAGGCTTCCGCGCTTCCTTCAGTCTGTCATCGAATGGGCAGCCCTCCTGATAATTGCCATCGTTTCTTCATTTGCTATAAAAACACTCTTCCTGGAAGCATATAAAATCCCTACCCCTTCCATGGAGGAGACGCTCCTGGCAGGTGACTATATCTTTGTGAGCAAACTGGCCTACGGACCCCGCTTGCCAGGGACGCCCCTTGCAATTCCCTTTTACCACAATAAACTGCCTTCGGGGCAAAAGTCTTATTCAGAGCGTTTGAAGATGCCCTATAAACGCCTCTGGGGTTTTTCAAAAGTCAAAAGGGATGATATTATAGTCTTCAATTTCCCCGAAGGTGATACAATGGTGGTCGAATATCCGGGACAGAACTATTACTCCCTGGTAAGGCAGTACGGACGTGAATACATGCTTTCAGAATTTGATATTATTACGCACCCTGTGGATAAAAGAGAGAATTACATCAAAAGGTGCATTGGTCTTCCCGGCGATGAGCTTGAGATCGTTAATGGGGAAATAAGGGTGAATGGGAAGATCAGGCCTGAGCGTCGCGGAAAAAAATACAAGTATTATGTATCCACAAAGGAAGGTCCCCTGCCCGATCTCTTACTTGATTCGTTAAAAATTCTTAAAAATTCGCTTACATACAATCCCGTTAATTCGCTCCACGTTATATATCTGACCCAGGAAAAAGCCGATCTGCTTGGCACGTTTCCGGAGGTAAGAAGCATCCAAAGATATTCGGAACCCATGCTCTCCTTCCAGAATCAGGAGATTTTTCCACATGATAATGAGTACCGGTGGACAGGTGATAATTTCGGACCCCTATTAGTACCCAAAAAGGGTGACAGCATACAGGTTAACATGATCGAAATACCTCTTTATAAGAGAATTATAGAGGTCTACGAAGAGAACGAATTAAAATTATTTGATGGCGATCTATATATTAACGGAAAGCTTGCCGATTACTATACTTTTAAAATGGATTACTATTTTGTAATGGGCGACAACCACCATAATTCGGCCGACTCCAGGTACTGGGGTTTTGTCCCCGAGGATCACCTCCTGGGTAAAGCTGTGGTGGTTTGGTTTTCCATTGAACCAGACAAAGCCCTTCTTGAGGGTTTAAGAAAAGAGCGTATCTTTAATTCCATAAATTAAGAAAATCGAAATGAACCTGAGTAATCTAACGAAACACAAATATTTCAAGTTCGGCCTGGCCATTACAGTCTACATTCTTTTTGTGATCTGGCTTCACAATTTTTGGTTCCTCCTGGGGGTCCCGGTGGTTTATGATATCTATGTGAGTAGAAAAGTGAACTGGTCCTTCTGGAAGAGCCGGAAAAAGAAAAATAATGTTGTGGTCGAATGGCTCGACGCCTTAATATTTGCAGTTGTAGCTGTTTCAATCATTAATATTTTCTTGTTCCAGAACTACAAAATCCCAACACCATCCATGGAGGGCAGCCTGCTTGTGGGCGACCACCTGTATGTGAGCAAGACTGCCTATGGTCCAAGAACACCCAATACACCTTTGGCCGTTCCCTTCCTTCCTAACACGGTCCTGGGAGGTAATTCATACCTGGAATGGATCCATAGGCCCTATAAGAGGCTTAAAGGATTCAGCGATGTGAAAAGGGATGATATTGTAGTTTTTAATTTCCCTGCTTCAGATACAGTCGCACTGGAAAAATCAGACCATAAAATCTATGCAAAGGGGAACTTTGACTATTTTGACCTGGTCAGGGATGAAGCCTACGGGCTAATGCTGGCAGACTCTGCCAGGAATGGATTCACACGCCCTGCAAGCGTCTATGAAGATTATGTGAGAAAACAGATTGCCGAAAGATATGACGTGGAAACCCGGCCAGTTGACCGGCGTGACAACTACATTAAAAGATGTGTTGCCATTGCAGGGGAGACAATTCAGGTCGTGGACAACCATGTTATCGTGAATGGTCAGCCTCAAAAAGAATTTGAAGGTTTACAGCGTTGGTATAGCGTGCGAACCAATGGTACCCCTATCAATCCAAGATCTCTCGAGCCTTTGGGAGTGGGCAGGGATATGGCCGATGTAAGGAACAATCCAAATTATACCTTCCCCCTCAACCTGGATGCATCTGAACAGATAAGGGCACTTCCTGGTGTCCTTAGCGTAACACCAAGGAACCTCTATACTGATGGAGAGTATGACAGGGACATATTCCCGCATGATTCGCGCTACGCCTGGAACCTGGAGTTTTTTGGACCGCTCACGGTGCCGGCAAAAGGCCAGACCGTTGAAATCAACCATCTCACCCTGCCTCTATACAGAAGAATCATCGAGGCCTACGAGCAAAACAAATTGGAAATCAAGGGAGAACAGATATTAATTAATGATCAGCCAGCCTCCACCTATACTTTTGAAATGGATTACTATTTTATGATGGGTGATAACAGGCACAACTCCGCTGATTCCCGGTTCTGGGGTTTTGTACCGGTAGATCATATAATTGGTAAACCTCGCCTGATCTGGCTGAGCATGGATAAGGAATATGGCGGTATCAGATGGAACCGCATGTTCAGGATCGTAAGGGCCAGTAGGTAAAAAAGTTGTCCAATTGATTTACCCGGCACTCTATAATGGTCCGGTTCAGTATTTTGCCCGGCTCGTGAGAGAAGAGGAAATTATCCTCGAACAATATGACAGTTATATTAAGCAGACTTACAGGAATCGTTGCAATATAATGGGGCCCAACGGATTACTCACACTTTCAATTCCCGTAAAGAGGATCAGGGGGACAAAAAATCTTTTTAAAGATGTTAGGGTAGACTATGATATTCCATGGAACAAAATCCACTGGAAGAGCCTGGTGGCTTCCTATGCTGCTTCACCATTTTTTGAGTATTTCAGGGATGACCTGCTTCCTTTCTACGAAAAGAAATTTGATTTCCTGGTGGACCTGAATGCAGCTTTGCTTTATCAAACGCTGCAGATGATGGGGCTTGATATCCCAATTGACCTGAGCAATGATTTTAAGGATATAAATGGTGACAATGATCCCAGGCACTTTATTCATCCCAAACTGGACAGTAGGATGGCAGACCCTGCCTTCGCACCGCAGGCCTACCACCAGGTTTTCGAAGAAAAACATGGATTCCTGCCCAACCTGAGTATTCTTGACCTGATGTTTAACGAGGGTCCCACATCACTTTTGCTTCTAAAAAACTCCCTTAGAACTTAAGTCCTATGGTAACCATAATATTATTAGGATTCACCTGGTTAATGGATACCTCATTGACTCCCTGGGAAGGTGAATAGAGTGAATAGACTTGTTCATTAAGACCATAAGAATAACTCATATCAAAAATAATTGCCTTTGTTCGAATGCCTATACCACATGAATAAATAAATTCCTCTGCATTATTCCTACTGTCGGAAAACGGACTCATCAGGTATTGCAATCCTCCCCTGAAGTAAACCGAGTTAATCCTCAGCTCTGCCCCGGCCTTTAGATTATTCACCACCTGAAAGTCTTGGCGGATATTGCA
>JAOZLK010000369.1 GCA_029934875.1 Bacteroidales bacterium
ATGAAGGCCTTTATGAGCTCTGAAAAACTTGAAGGAGTGAAAATTCACTCATCCACGGCCATGGGTAATATCGTCGGAAGCATCAGGGGAATCAGCAAGGCCTATAAGCCCGATTTAATTGTGCTTGGAACCATCGGGGAAAGCGATAATTCTAAAATAATTCTTGCCGGAATGGCAAATGCCATCATCAACGGCCTTGATATTCCCCTTTATGCAATCCCCGGTCCCAGTTTTGCAGAAGACTTTGAGAAATTAAACATCCTCTACGCCACAGATTTTAACGAGAAGGATAACAAATACCTCGATCATCTACTGGAAATCGTTGAGCCTTTACAAAAGCAGATCACCTGTGTGCACATTGATACGGCTCATAATCCGGCTAAAAAAGAGAGGATGTTTGAACTCAATTTAGAACTGAAAAAGGAGTATCCTGAGCATGATCTGCAATGCAGGCTCATTGATGATGAAGATATATATCACGGTTTGAAGGTTTTTGTTGTCAACAACAAGGTGAACCTGCTCTCCTTCACGGTCCACAAAAGGGGCCTTTTCGAAAAACTTTTCAAACCGAATCTTTTCAAAAAAATCCTGCAGGAATCCAACCTGCCCATCCTTCTTTTTCCTGCATCCGCCTGACCGCATTCTCCCGGGGTAAAGTTTTCTAAAAGTCAGGGAAATTTCTATCTTGGCCTGTCAAGCCAATACCCCACTTAGCATGAACAGAATCAGATCAACCTTACAATCCCCCGCCTTAATACTGGCACTTATCATCGCCCTTAGTTAATCCTGTAATACACCTTCTAAAACTCAATCGCAACTGTCGAAGGAGGCATTGAAAGAGGCCGATAAGAAGATGGAAACTTATGTGGAGGAGGGGAAGCTCTCCGGCATCTCTTTGCTTATTTTCAGGGATGGTGAAGCCGTACACCAGAAGTCATTTGGAATGGCCAACATCGAGGAAGAAAGACCCCTGGAAAAGGATGCCATTTTCAGAATCTACTCCATGTCGAAACCCATTACCGCAGCTGCGCTGATGATGCTGTACGAAGAGGGAAAATTTCAACTGGACGATCCGGTGGCATCTTACATCCCCGATTTTGAAAATACCCTGGTCTGGGAGAATGGAAAAGAAGTACCCCAGGAAGAAGCATTTACCATCAGGCACTTACTGACACACACAGCCGGATTTACTTATGGGTGGGGCGCCTCCCATGTGGATTCCCTTTACAACCAGGCCTACCAGGGTGGTATCTGGGCCACCAGGTCACTGTCAGATATGATGAAGGTACTTGCCGGCATACCCCTTAAATACCAGCCCGGTTCACAATGGGAATATTCGGTTTCCATCGATGTGGCCGGCTACCTGGTGGAGGTCCTTTCCGGAATGACCTTTGATGTCTTCCTTCAGACACGACTTTTCGATCCGCTTAAAATGGAAGATACCGGCTTCGATGTTCCTGAAAAGGACTTTGGACGACTGGCCATGATCTATTCAGAAGACGAGGAAAGCAGTAAACTCACCCCGCTTGAAGAACTTACAAAAGGAGTAATGAAACCGGCAGACATCTTTTCGGGTGGGGGCGGTCTCGTGTCAACAATCGGCGATTACGCCCGCTTTGGCCAGATGCTCCTGAATGGCGGAGAACTGGATGGTGTCCGCGTTTTAGAAGAATCCACAGCAAAGCTGATTATGACGGACCAGATGCCCTCCACTACGAGCTACCACAAGGGAATGGGATATGGTCTGGGCGGACAGGTAAATAAAAAGACCGCAGAGTACGCCTGGAGCGGCATGGCTGCCACCTACTTTGTGCTTGACCCGCTAAACAACCTGATGGTACTTGCCTTCACTCAATATGTGCCGAATTCCAAATATAAGTTTGCCTATGAATATATGGCTTTGGTCCGGGAGGCCCTGGATTGATTAAAAATAAAATTTAAAACTCAGCATCGTTTTTGTAACGAAGGACTCTTCATCCACACTACTCAGTTGAAGGTTGTAGTAGGTAAACTGAAGACCCAACTCAAAATCATCCGAACCAGTGTAAGAGATTTTAACAAGGAATAAATTGGCAGTTCCTCCATCGGACATAACAATTAACGGTGCTGATGAAAGGGTATATCCCAGACCCAGGCCGATGGGAACCTGGCGCCTGGGATTGAAATCCAAATCGCCCAATACTCCTGCGGTAAAATAACCCTGCGTGTTTCCCCGTTCCAGCGATTCGCCATAGCCGTAGGCCAGATTAGCCTGAAGTCCATAGCTCGGGTTAAATGCGTAAGCTCCACTAAGCCCAAGGACCGCCATCATTGAAGGCACTGTTTTTGTAATGGTCGGGTAAGGTTCATTATTGATTAATTCTTCAAAATATCCCCTTACATTAATGAAGTTTCCTGTAATACTACTAAGGGAAATAGCAGCGGACAGGTTTAGCCTGTCGGTGAGAGCAATCCGGATAAGCCAGCCAATATCTCCTCCACTAAGGGCATTCACACCATCGACCACAATGGTGGACATGTCTGTTCCCAAACGACCTGCCGCCTTCAAACTGATGAACATAGCCAGCCATGGCGTGAAGCGTTGTTTGTAATAGGCATCAACATCGAAAAACATCAATTGCCCACTAAAAGCCAGGATATTATATTCGCCTATGTCAATCCCCGGCAAGGTAATTATCGAGGTAGATCCAAAGCCCAGGTCAGCCTGAACACTGGTGCATACAAATGAGCTTCTCAGGTAGGTTGATGAAAGGAACATGTGTCCATTGAGTCTGGGCATTTTAGGCTCAGTCTTCGACCCGGATGATTGGGCGCACAGACTGCCCAAGCCAATGAAAAGAAGTGTGAAAAGGTAAATCAGCTTTTTCATAAGAGATCAATTTTTAGCTTTGCCCAATGGAAACTCAACACCGGCCAATATCTTGAATCCAGATGTTTTAACCCTTGGAATAATGTTTGTATTAAGTGGTTCGTGGGTGAGATTCACCAATCCCTGGCTGTATCTCAACTCCACAAATATGCTTGGAAACCCCACAGGAATCCGTATTCCGGCACCAAAATGTACAGCAATATTCCACTGTGGCACATCAGGCAACTCCTCCTTTTCATCACCAACAATTATTGAACCATCGAGCAGCAGGCCAGTCTCAATTCCTGAAAGGGCATAAAAGCGCTGATTGGTGCTGGTAATTTTCACAAGAAGGGGAAGGGAGAAATAATTCAGGCGGATTTTGACACTATCAACGGGTTCATACACACCTTTTACCGTATAAGACACCCGGGTACCTTCCTGGCTGTAGGAAGGCTGAAGGCTTAAATAAATACCCTTGGAAAGTTTAACATCAATTATCGCTCCAAAATTACCCCCCATCAGGCTCATATATGAGCCATTGGCAGTAGCGTCACCAGACAACTTACTGCTGTTTAAACCTCCAAAAGCACCCAGGGTGACCTGCCCCATGGAAAGGGTGGAGAAAAAAAGCAGAGTCACTATAAAAATTGAGAGTATAGTTTTCTTCATATTATGGACATTAGTCGCTTCTAAATTAATAAAATCGGGTAGAGCACATATAAAAGAAAGCTATTTTTGTATATGTCGACTTTTATAAAAGTAAGAGAGTATGAACCAATCAAACTATTGCTATTTCAACGGCGAGCTGCTAAAGTATGAAGATTTGAATCTGCATGTTTCCGACCTTGTGTTCCAGAGGGGGTACGGGGTATTTGACTTTTTTCGCAGCCGGGAAGGGAGAATTCCCTGGCTGAAAGATTACCGGAAAAGGCTTTTTTCCTCGCTTGAAAAGTCAGGCATCGAAACGGACCTGGATGAGGATCAGTTTGAATCCATAATCAACACCCTGCAGCAAAAAAACGGCCTGGAAAATGGGGCCTTCAAGGTCATTGTAACAGGAGGCTATTCCGATAACCTGGAGTTTGTAAGCGGCAAAGCAAATGTGGTGATCCTGAACCTGGATTGGACCAGACCTCCAAAAGAGGCCTTTGAGAAGGGGGTGAAGCTGATCAGCGAATACTTTGTAAGGCCCAATCCGGAGATCAAATCTCTCTATTACCTCAATACACTGCGCCTGCAAAAGAAGCTCAATGCATACAGCGCCGTGGATGTTATGTTTCACAGCGATATAATCTCGGAAGCCTCCCGCGCCAACCTCTTTTTTATTAAAGGTGGGACGGTTTATACCCCGGCCAGCAATATTCTTAAAGGGATCACCAGAAAGCAGGTTCTATCCCTCATAGGTGATATACGGGTTGAGGACATCAGCACCGACCAGCTCTATAATTTCGATGAAATGTTCATGACTTCCACCTCAAGGGATGTGACACCGGTCGTAGCTGTGGAAGGCAAAAAAATCGGCAAAGGCACACCAGGACCTGTAACACGGGATATTATGGATGTATTTCAGGAAAAAGGATGGTAATATGAAATTCGAACACATCGCCATCTGGGTAAAGGATCTGGAAAAGATTAAAAGCTTTTACACCGCTTATTTTGGAATGAAGAGCAGTGATAAATATGTCAATCCAAACAAAGGCTACTCCTCCTACTTCCTTTCGTTTGAAAATTCGGAAACAAGATTAGAAATCATGCATCGGCCAGACATAATTGACAATCCCGGCAATAAAGGGATGACCAATGGCCTGGCACATATTTCCATTTCTGTGGATAGCAGGGAGATGGTTGATGAACTCACAGAGAAAATCCGGCAAGATGGATATACTGTCACTGGAGAACCCAGGACAACGGGGGATGGCTATTATGAGAGCGTAGTCCTGGACCCGGAAGGGAATTATGTTGAAATAACAGAGTAATCCGATCGTTCCCGCTTAATCCAGAACCAGAATCAGGTAAATGGGTGGATCATCGGATAAATATGCATCATCCGTCGGGTTCAAGCGGTTATAGTCCATCAGGGATTTAAGCCCCTTTACATATTCCTCACCTCTTTCCGAATACCTGGTTAATTGCTCTGCAAGTACAGTTCCCTGGATCTTTTCTCCTCTTACACGCAGTTCCGCTCTTTTATCGCGCAGGTCGGAATATGCACTATGGGTATTCAAATTAATCATGTAGGCACAAATGGACTGCTGCAAAGACTCAAAGGAAGCAATACCATAATCCCCCAATTCTTCTCGCTGCT
>JAOZLK010000370.1 GCA_029934875.1 Bacteroidales bacterium
ACTTATATCGCACCGCTACAACCGCCTACCCTTGCTACCTTCCGGTCCTGGGGGAATTCAGCAGGAGCTGGTCGTATAAGACTTGCCCGATTCACAAAGTTAGTTAAAACTCTGAAAAGTCCATAAAAAAAGAGGCTGCGCCTTCGAGACAGCCTCTGTTTAAACTTTCGACTATAGTATAAGCGATCGCTAATCTTTCGGCCTGAGGCTTCGTACAGTTGCGCCTGCCTGCCACATCTCCGACTCCCTGATCTCTTTCAGTTCAGCCTCAAGATGAGATTTGTAGTCAGCTCCACTGGTCTTCTCCAGAACCACCTTGGTCTCTGCACCGCTCTTAACAGCTTTGTAAAGATCATTGAATACCGGCAGGGTGGCTGCTTTGAATTTGGGCTTCCAATCAAGTGCTCCCCTCTGTGCAGTTGCACTGCAGTTGCTATACATCCAGTCCATTCCGTTCTCATCCACCAGGCGAATCAGGCTTTGAGTAAGCTCCTCAACAGTTTCATTGAAAGCTTCCGAAGGTGAGTGACCATTTTGTCTCAACACGTCGTATTGAGCTTCCATGATACCTGCCAGTGCACCCATCAGCACACCACGCTCACCGGTAAGGTCACTGTAAACCTCATCTTCAAAGGTAGTTGGGAAAAGATATCCCGATCCGATACCGATTCCGAGAGCCAGGGTACGCTCTTCGGCTTTCCCGGTATAATCCTGGAAAATGGCATAACTTGAGTTAATCCCGGTACCCGCAAGGAAATTGCGCCTTACGCTGGTGCCTGATCCCTTTGGAGCTACCAGGACCACATCCACATTCTTTGGAGGAATCACACCGGTCTGATCCTTATAGGTAATTGAGAATCCGTGTGAGAAATAAAGAGCATCACCCTCTTTCAGGCAGGGCTCCAGAACTGGCCAAACAGTACGCTGGGCTGCATCAGAAATCAGGTACTGGATCACTGTGGCCTTCTCAGCTGCCTCAGCAATGGGAAAGAGGGACTCACCGGGTACGAAGCCATCCGCTACGGCCTTGTCCCAATCTTCTTTGAATTCAGGTGCCTGACCGATAATCACATTGATACCGTTGTCTCTCAGGTTCAGCGCCTGTGCAGGACCCTGTACTCCATAACCAATAATTGCGATCACCTCATCTTTAAGCACTTCCTGTGCTTTTGAAAGGGGAAACTCTTCTCTTTTTACGACATTCTCTTCAACGCCGCCAAAATTCATTTTTGCCATTTTTGTTCTTTGTCTTTATAATTAACAATAATACCTTACTTACTTACTTACTCACTTACTCACTTACTCAATAACACATTATCTCCCAAACTGTTTACTCACTTACCCACTTACTTAACTACTTACCCACTTACTTCTTACTAATACGTCACCACATCCCCGGCGGTAGCCTCATGATGCGAATCAATCTCTTTAAGATAAGCTGATATCTCCTTGATCTGCTTGGTCAGGGCAATACGGCCCGAGCGAGCGAACTGTAGAACGCCGTACTTCTCAAGTGCGCGGAAAAGTTCTTTGGTTTCGTCTTTGTGACCGGTCTTTTCAACAACAATATACTCTTGTTCTATGGTCAGAATCCGGGCATTGTGCTTCCTGATCAGGTTCTCCACTTCATCGCCGTTGGCAAATGCCTCGGTGGGCACCTTATAGAGGGCAATCTCCTGGTAAACAATTTCATCCAGGGTATGATAGAAAGCCTTTAATATCCCGATCTGTTTCTCGATCTGCTTGGTAACTATCTTGGCCATGTCCTCAGTCGCATGGATCACAATGGTGAAACGATAGATTCCCCTCACCTCCGATTCGGAGGTATTCAGACTTTCAATATTTATTTTTCTCCGTGAAAAGATCACGGTTATCCGGTGCAGGAGTCCAACTTTATGCTCGCTGAAAACCGATATGGTATATTCTTTTTTCATCTCTATTTTTTTTTAAACGTTTATCGATCTCAACAAATTCTAATCCAGGCGGATTTCCGAAACTGAAGCCCCTGCTGGTACCATGGGGAAAATATTCCCTTCCTGCCTGACCTCGATCTCCAGGAGACAGGGACCCTCCTTGGCCAGGAGCTCATCCAGGGCCTTATCCAGGTCTTCACGATCCGTAATCTTTTTTGAGGGAACCCCAAAACCTTCAGCAATCTTGCCGAAATCCGGATTGGTCAGACCGGTACTTGCATACCTGCCATCGAAGAAGAGCTCCTGCCACTGACGTACCATTCCCAGGTATTGATTATTCAGGAGGATCATTTTCACCGGAAGTTTGTATTGAGCGATGGTACCCAATTCCTGGATGGTCATCTGGAATCCGCCATCCCCGGATACGGAGACCACAGTACGATCAGGATTGGAGAAAGCTACACCCATGGCTGCAGGTACGCCGAAGCCCATGGTACCCAAACCTCCAGAGGAAACCCATGAATTACGTTCCTTATGCTTATAATACCTGGCAGTGGCCATCTGGTGTTGCCCAACATCAGTTACAACGATGGCTCTGCCATCGGTCTTTTCAGAAAGCTTATGGATCACTTCACCCATGTGCATCTGCTCACCATTGGGAAAACAATCCTTACTGATGACTTTTTCCTCTTCCTGCGCCTCCAGATCACGAAAGGACTGCAGCCACTCGGCATGCTCAGCAGGCTTGATTTTTGGAAGCAGAAGCTCCAGGGCCTGCTTTGCATCGGCATTTATGGCCACATCAGTCTTGATAATCTTGTCAATTTCCGCGGGATCAATCTCGATATGAATCACCTTGGCCTGCGTCGCATAGGTATTGACAGTCCCGGTGACCCGGTCATCAAAACGCATGCCTATGGCTATTAAAACATCACACTTGTTGGTGTTAATATTAGGGGCATAGTTTCCATGCATACCCAGCATACCACAATGGAGTGGATGATCTTCCGGGAAAGCCGAGATCCCATTCAGGGTATGTCCTACCGGGAGGCCCGCTTTCTCAACGAACTCCCTGAACACATCCTCTGCCCTGGAAATCGTAACTCCCTGTCCACACAATACGAAAGGCTTCTTAGCAGCGTTTATCAGATCAGCTGCAGCATCAATCGTCCCAGGATCGGCCTGCGGTCTTGGGATGTAACTCCTTACCCGTGTTCTCTTCTTGTAGTTGTATTCAACCTGTTCGCTTTGTGCCGTCTTTGCAATATCGATCAAGACCGGACCGGGCCTTCCTGAATTGGCATAGAAAAAAGCCTTTGCCACTACGTCACATATTTCATCTGCACTGGTTATCTGGTAGTTCCACTTGGTAATAGCCATGGACACACTCACCATATCGGTCTCCTGGAAAGCATCTGATCCAAGCAGTGGGGCTCCCACCTGACCTGTAATACATACAAGGGGAGTTGAGTCCAGCATGGCATCTGCCAAACCGGTAACCAGGTTCGTGGCACCAGGCCCCGAAGTGGTAAAACAGACTCCCGGTTTCCTTGAAATCCTTGCATAACCCTGGGCTGCATGAATTGCTCCCTGCTCGTGACGCACCATTACATGCTTTAGCTGGTCTTCATAATGATACAATGCATCGTATACCGGCATAATCGCTCCGCCAATATAACCAAAGGCAGTATCAACCCCTTCTTCCAGCAATGCCAGTACGAGCGCCTCTGCACCGCTCATCTTCTTTCCCTGGATTGACCCTCCTTTTTCCTTCTTTTTAGTATCTGTTTCCATGATATTATTGTATTAATTTATTTCCTATTCTTTTTACTGAGCACTTTCCACTGAGTACTGAGAACTATTACCTGAGTCCTGTTACCTGAGTACTCTAATAGCTCCCCGGTCGGCCGATGAAACCATGCTTGCATAAGCCTTCAGTGCTTTAGAAACATGACGTTCCCTCCTGGGTTTCCATCCATCCGGATCAGCATCAGCTTCTTTCCGGCGCTTTTCAAGCTCGTCATCATCAATGAGTATATCCATGCTCCGGGAAGGAATGTCGATGCGAATCATGTCTCCGTCCCTGATCAGGCCGATGGCGCCACCATCAGCAGCCTCGGGTGAAATATGTCCGATGGACAATCCGGAGGTTCCTCCCGAAAAGCGGCCATCGGTAATCAGGGCACACTTTTCTCCCAGGTGACGAGATTTTATATAGGAGGTGGGATAGAGCATCTCCTGCATCCCAGGGCCTCCCTTTGGTCCTTCATAGCGGATCACAACAACATCACCGGCTTCCACCTTTTTCTCAAGAATAGCATCACAGGCATCATCCTGGGAATCGTATACCTTTGCCGGCCCCTCGAAAGTCAAAACATTTTCTGATACACCCGCGGTCTTCACAATAGATCCTTTCAATGCTAAATTGCCATACAATACTGCCAATCCCCCGTCAAGGCTATATGCATTTTCAACATTGCGGATACAGCCGGTTTCCCGGTCCAGGTCAAACTCCCTGTAGCGCGCATCCTGGGACCCCATAATCAGGTTAAACTTACCACCCGGAGCAGCCGAATAAATCTCTTCGTTGCGATCGCATCTCTGTTTAGAAATCAGGTCTGCACAATCCATTGCTTCACCCAGGGTTTTACCATCCACCCTTGGCACATCTCGTTTGATTAATCCGCCACGATCAAGCTCGGCCAGGATTCCCATGATCCCACCTGCCCTGTTCACATCCTCAACGTGATATTTAGAACTGGGAGCAACCTTGCAGAGAACCGGGGTGGTTCTCGAAAGACGGTCCATATCCTTCATGGTAAAATCAATCTCGGCCTCATGGGCGATGGCCAGCAGGTGGAGCACTGTATTGGTGGATCCTCCCATGGCAATATCCAGGGTCATCGCATTTTCGAAAGAGTCGAAGGAAGCAATACTCCTGGGCAGTACATCGGTATTGCCATCTTCATAATAACTCAGGGTATTCTTTATTAGCTGGTGAGCTGCTTTCTCAAAAAGTCTCTTGCGCTCTACGTGGGTTGCCACGACGGTTCCGTTACCGGGAAGAGCAAGGCCAATGGCCTCATTCAGACAGTTCATCGAGTTTGCCGTAAACATTCCGGAACATGAACCACAGGTGGGACATGCAAGTTTTTCAATTTTCGCCAGTTTCTCATCACTGACCTCCGGGTCAACGGCCATCACCATGGAATCAACCAGATCATAGGCATCATCACCATC
>JAOZLK010000371.1:0-449 GCA_029934875.1 Bacteroidales bacterium
TTAATAACAATGAATGGACCTATTTAAATGATGACACGAACCATATTTTCACATCCTCTTCAACCATTCCTGCGGGACAGGCTTCAATTTTTGGCTTCAGGGTTACTTTTGATCCAGCCAGTACAAGGGGCGTATATACCATTACTTCCCAGGTGGTTTCAGGGGGCGGTGGTGAACTTCGAGTGAGTAATAACTCAGATTCGGAGAAGATCGATTATTTTCAGGAATAATAAATATTTAGCAAAATGAATAGAATTGTATTTTTTCTTTTAATAGGTATAGCGCCCATCTTGTTAGAGGCACAGAATCCAAATGGAGACTACAATCCATTTGTAGAAGAAGGTAGCATATCACCAGCACCATTATTACCATCTGAAGATGGGGGCAAGGGAATAATAAGCTTCAAAATAGGCAATGATGGTTCTGACCCATTGCAGGCTTATAGTGAT
>JAOZLK010000371.1:459-5148 GCA_029934875.1 Bacteroidales bacterium
TGTGATTCTGACCTTAACTCTTTCCTTTGGGACGCCCGACAATGAAGATCCATTGCAAGCTATAAGTGGTTCTTTTGCCGGGTACTTTACCTGGAGTTACAATGACCAGACCAAAACTTATTCTGCATTACAAATTACCGAAATACCTGCTATTTCATCAGGTAACATAGATATTGCCTTTCGGGTAGGTAAGAATTCATCATCGCCTGGTGCTAATGGGTTTAATGTAAATATTACTCCATCTCCATATCAGAATACAAGCAATGACCAGAATGATGATGCGGTTAGTTCATATACATATACGGAGAGTGCAACTGGTTTAGGAATTTTCGAGTTTCTTGCGTTCTCCATATACCCGAATCCTTCTTCAGGAGAGTTTGTCATTGATCTTAATGAAGCAAGAGGTGAATTCATTATGGAGATTATTGCTATGAATGGAAGCCTGATAAAACGGGATGAGCTTAATTTTAAAGGAGAACCGAAGACTGTGATTCTGGATGAATACATCCCGGGATTTTATCACATTAGGTTATATAATGCTGAACAATCTTTTCAGAGAGATTTGATTCTTGAGTAAGGAAGCAAGCTTCAGTACTGGAATCCAAAATAGAAGTATAAATGAGGTTGAGAGCAAGAATGAGAGTGGCTTTATTTCTACTCCTGGGATTTTCTCCAGTGTATTTAAGGTCACAGGATCCCAATGGTAACTACAATCCGTATGTAAATGCGGGAATCATCACTCCTTCGCCGCTTTGGCCATTGGAAGCAGATGGAAATGGAATAGTAAGCTTTAATATTGGCAATACCGGGAGTGATGCACTGGATGTATTTACTGATCAGTCTATTACCCTGACAATTACGCTTTCGTACGGAGTACCAGATCATAGCAATCCTATATCAGCAGTATCTGGATCCTATTCAGGATTATTCACATGGAGCTATAGTTCTGGAACCTTTACCGGAAGGCAAATAAAAGCCATAGCAGCAGAGTCTTCTGGTACTATAAATATTGCATATAAGGTTGCACAAAATTCATCCTCACCTGGTTCAAATGGATTTAATGTAAATGTAGCACCCGCTCCTTACCAAACAACCAGCAACACCCAGAATGATGATGCGGTTAGCTCATATACCTATACCGAAATAAGAGACTTCGGTGATGCTCCAGTGAGTTATGGCTCAGCAGATCACAGCATGGATTTTACGAATTATCTGGGATCCATTTGTGATGGAGAGGCGACTTACCAGGCTTCAACTACAGCCAGTGCCGATGATTTTACCGGGCTGGATGATGAAGATGGAGTCATTTTTCCGTCCCCTATTCAGCAGGGAGAAACCATAAACATACCTGTAACAGTCGCTGGATTGGGACGCTTAAATGCTTGGATCGATTGGAATGGCGATGGAGATTTTGATGATTCAGGAGAAAGGATTGCAAATAATATTGGTCGGTTTGAAGGATCTGATGATCTTTTGGTAGCAGTTCCGGAAGGAGCCTCTGTATCTGCTCCTACATTTGCCCGATTCAGGTTTAGCCCGGGAACCCTGGCATCCAGCACTGGTTCAGCCACTGGAGGAGAGGTTGAGGATTATAGAATTACGATTTCAGCTTCTTCCCTTTCCCCGACCGTACCAACCGGGCTTGAAATTAGTTCTTTCTCACAAAATCAAGTGAACTTATCCTGGGATGCTTCAACTGACAATGTTGGAGTTACAGGGTACAGAATTTATCGCGGCGGAGTCTTCTTAGGGGAGAGTACAGTGACAAATTATAGTGACAATTTAGTTAGTGATGGTCATACATACTCTTACAATGTATCTGCATTTAATGCAGCTGGCTATGAAAGTGGCCATTCTTCCCCCGTTTCGGTTACAATTGAGGATGTGACACCACCATCCATTCCGGATGGGCTAAAGGTAAATTCTGCAACCGGGAACGAGATAAGTCTCTCCTGGAATCCATCCACCGACAATGTGGGTGTTGCAGGTTATAGAGTCTTTCGAATGGGTTCCCTGGTTGAGACAACGATTGACCTTCAGTTTACAGACAATACGGTGATTGCAGGAAATACTTACATATATACGATTTCGGCTTTTGATGCAGCGGGCAATGCTAGTATTCAATCATCCGGCCTTTCTGCCGATGCAAGTGATCCCGAGATACAGGTACAGAGCATTACTGTAAGTGGTGCTGGTGGGCAATCAGAACTTATCAATGGAGCAACACTGCAGTTTTCTGCTAAAGTTTTGCCAGAGAATGCCACAAACAATAAGGTTACATGGAGTGTAAACTCTTTATCCGGTGATGCCATCATTACCCAGGGAGGATTGTTAACAGCCACATCTGAAGGGCTTATTGTGGTTGAGGCTACGGCCAAAGATGGGTCAGGTGTAGTAGGAGTTATGCATGTAACAATAAACCTTTTAAATATAGGAGTTACGTCAATTTCAGTATCTTCTTTAGAGGTTGAAAATCAGTATTTCGTTGGTGGAACATATCAGTTTTTAGCGAATGTATTGCCTGTAGACGCTACAGATAAGCGGGTTGAATGGAGTGTAGATCTTCAAACAGGATCTGGAACTATTTCTCAGGATGGATCTTTATATGCAATTTCTGAGGGTGTGATACTAATTATTGCTGAAGCATCGGATGGCTCAGGTGTAACTGGTTCGCTTCAGATTTCTCTTGAAACCCCAACTAATCTAATAACCGGACTTGAAGTATTCACAGTAAATGGTCAGACTGAAATAGGTGTTGGAGAGCTTCATCCATTTGGAGTCAGAATTCAGCCTGATAATGTTGATCTGGATGAAGTACAGTGGAGCATTGAGAATAAATCGGGTTCAGCCACGATTACCCAGGATGGCCTGTTGACTGCCGTGAAAGAGGGATTTGTTAATGTCATTGCTCTGGCTTTAGATGGGTCAGGTATGAGAGATACAATGCAGATTCAGATTATCGATGATCTTGTAGTTGTTAATAAGATATTTGTTTACTCAGAAACTGGAGCAACTGATATTGGTGTGGGTGAAACAATCCAAATATTTGCAGAGGTTTTTCCACTTAATGCCAATAATAGAAAAGTGAATTGGACCATAACGGAGCCAACAACAGGAGAAGCAATGATCACAGAAGATGGATTGCTAACCGGAGTCTCAGTTGGGAGCTTAGAAATTGTTGCCAATGCGACCGACGGTTCCGGGGTAAGTTGCGCACTTAATATTACAATTTCCGATCATACGGGTGTCTACGAAACTCAGACAAAGGGCATACTCATATACCCCAATCCATCAAACGGAATTGTCTACATTGATAGGGGATATGTTGATATTGATATAATACAAATTATTGATGCATCTGGCTCGGTTATCAGTGTGGTGGTTCCTGAGCCGGGAGCTCCTATAATGATAGTTGATATGTCAGCTTATCCACTGGGATCATATTTTTTCAATCTAACCAGTGGCAATTTTTATCACGTGAGACAGGTAATTGTTTCACAATAAACACAAGGCCATCCATTCAAATTATATATAAGTCTGTGCAAATCAGCAGGGTGGTCAAATTAATTGTGCTTAAAATCCAAAAAACTCTATATTTAGGTATGATTGTAGTTACAGGAGCAGCTGGTTTTATAGGTAGCAATGTCATTACCGGACTAAACAGAGCCCGATATAAGGACCTGGTCCTGGTGGATGACTTTTCCAGGCCCGAACGAGAAAGGAACTATACTGGCAAACAATTCATTGCCATGGTTGACAGGAGAGATTTCCCTGTCTGGGTGCAGAATAATCACCGATACATTCAGATGATCCTCCACCTGGGTGCCAGAACCGATACCACTGAATTTTCATGGGAGGTGTTCCAGGAGTTGAATGTAAATTATTCCCAGGAAGTTTTTAAGCTATGCATTGAATATGGATTGCCAATTATTTATGCCAGCTCTGCTGCAACCTATGGACTGGGAGAGCATGGGTATCTGGATTCACATGATGTGGTAATGCAGCTGAATCCACTGAATCCCTATGGTCGGAGTAAGAATGAGTTTGACAAATGGGTAATCGCCCAGGAGCAAGCTCCATTTTTTTGGGCGGGCCTGAAGTTTTTTAATGTATATGGACCCAATGAATACCATAAAGGAAGAATGGCTTCAGTGGTCTATCATGCCTTCAAGCAGATACAGGAAACCGGGGGGATGAGATTGTTCAGATCTCATCACCCGGACTTTGCAGATGGGGAACAATCGCGCGATTTTATATATGTAAAGGATGTGGTAAGTGTGATCATTTTCCTGATGGAGAACCGGCCAGCCAGTGGTTTGTATAACCTGGGGACAGGGAAGGCTTCTTCTTTCCTTGACCTGGTTACAAGCACATTTCGGGCTATGGAGATCGAACCTTCAATCTCTTTTATTGATACCCCTGAAGATATTCGTGATAAGTACCAGTATTTCACGGAAGCTAATATGAACAAATTACGAAATGCGGGATATTCAGGTGAGTTCACTTCACTTGAGAAGGGTATCTATGAATATGTAAGCAACTATCTGACCGACAATATGGTCAATTAAGAAGTCAAAAATACTTATGGTGCGAAAGGTAGTATTCATAGCATTCATTTTAACTGTTTCTTTCTGGTTGAAAGGTCAAAATACAGATGGGAATTATAACCCCTTTGTAGACCAGGGTTTG
>JAOZLK010000372.1:0-1317 GCA_029934875.1 Bacteroidales bacterium
CCTTCCAATGCAATAGCTTCAAATCCAGGGCTCGTCCAGAATCCCGGATTCTGATTAAGATCTGAAACTTGTGTGTGATGAAACCAAAATGTAAAAAATACCAACTGATGAATAAACCGAGTTATACATTACTACTATTTCTCGCCCTGGCTTCGGTCCATACATTCAATGCATGCGACAAATCGGAAGACTATTCCCATATTATTTATAAGAATTACCTCAGCTATGAAATCAACAGGGCTGAAGGTTTCCTGGAGACAACTGAAGAAGGAAGCGATGAGGGTGAATATAATGCTGGTTCAAAACAAGCCTACCAGGATGCCATTGATCAGGCAAAGCTTGTGGATGAGAATCCTGATGCGAACCAGGAGGAGATCGACCAGACCTATGCAGGGCTGCTTCAGGCAGCAGATGATTTCTCCGACGAGATGGCGCCATTCCGCTCCGCCTTTCAGGTATGGATCGACTATGGCGAAGTCCTCATGGACAATACTGAGGAGGGTACAGAGGAGGGTAATGTAAAACCCGGTAACAAAGCCATGCTCCAGGATGCACTGGATGAAGCAAATGGCATCATAGTAATGACCGATCTGACCCAAAGCACCCTTGATGAGGCTACCACAGATCTTATGGCTTCGATTTATTCCTTCAACGGTGAAATTATAGGAAGAGCAACAGCGGTGATGACGAATCAGGGCTTCGAGTTGCCCGGTTATGAGATCGAGGATTTTAACGAAGTTCCAGGATGGAGCTTATTTGGGAACATAGAGGATTGGGCCCCTAAAGCCTCTGTTGCCGCAAGCGAAACAGCTCCGGAAGGAGACTTCATTGCCAGGATAGGGTCCTATACCCAGGGCATGTACCAGAATACTTCAGAACTGATTAATCCGAATGCAGTTTACTCCCTGAATTTTAAGGTGTCGCTGCAGTCGAACGAATCTGACTGGCAGGGGAAAAAATTTCCGGCAGTAATTCTATCCCGCATCATCGTATTTGAACAGGACGAGGGAGACTACAATTTCCTTACCATCCTCAGTGAATCATATGATACCCTGGGTATAGATCCAGGGGATTTCATTGAATTGAACCAGGCTGTGTCCATTGACGCCATTTCCGAATCCATTGGGAAAAAAGTGGCCATCGATTTTATCCAGAAACACACCTGGGATGCAGCCAATCCAATCTGGGCAGAAAGCTTTGTTGCCATAGACGACATTGCACTTTATCGAAAATTATAAATAACATAATCCATTATTAACAAACACATTAAGCTATGAAAAAAATCTTTACATTAACATTCGCATTGTTTGCTTTCCT
>JAOZLK010000372.1:1327-5137 GCA_029934875.1 Bacteroidales bacterium
GGCCCTGACAGCCCAGGACAACGTAATCAGAAACGGCGATTTCCAGTTGGGAGATGACACAGAAACCATTACCGGTATTGCAGACTGGCATATGGACAAGGAGGCTCCCGGTTCAGGTTGGTGGGGCGATGCAACAAACCGTCGCGTTACCTTAACATCCGGCGATTCAGCAACCCTCTACCAGGTCGTGGAAGTCATTACAGCAGATTCGGTACTCTATGATCTTACCTTTTATGCAGCCGATAGCTGGAATACAGCCAAGGTTGTTGTGATTGTAAGTACATCTGATGCCGATTCTACTATGAGAACCATACTGGTAACTGACTCCCTCATAATTGACACCGACAACATGGCCCTTTCCTTCGGATTCTCGGCCAATTCTGAATATGTGGGTAAAAATCTTATTGTTGAATTTACGAGTACGCAACTTGAAGGAGATGCTGCCTGGACACATCTTGACGATGTTTACATGGTCAAGAGGCTCCCTGGTGTGAATAATCCACCCATTTGCGACCCGGGTGCCTACCAGACTGTGAAAGGAACCGAAGAGGTAAGCCTGGACGGTTCCGCAAGTTACGATCCCGATGGAGACGAACTGACTTACATGTGGATCAGTACCTATCCTGGCATTGTATTATCCGATCCTACGGCTGCCATGCCCACATTCACCGCACCTGATGTATCCGAATTATCCACCTTCTCATTTGCACTTTTCGTGAATGATGGTACGGTAAATTCCGACACCTTGCTTACAAATGTGACAGTTATCCCTGCTGCAGAATTAGTAAGAAACAACGACTTCATGATGAGAGTGCCTGAGGCTGATCCTGAGTCTGATAATCTAAAGGATGTCGCCTATTGGAATATCGATGAATTAAGAGATTCGCTGTCTGGCGGAAATGGAGCAGGCCTGATCTGGCTGGCATCCTACGATCCTACAATTTACCAGGTGGTGGATGTAATCGGGACCGAGGCTGCAACCTATTCACTGGCATTTACGGCAAGAAGCTCCTGGAATTCAAATTCCATAAACTCAATTTTCAGTGTATCAGATGCGGATTCATCTGTAAGAACAGAGATTGCCATGCAGGAGAACCTGACAGGCATTGATCCGGACGGTGGGATCAGCACATCAGAGGATGCTACCTACAAGCATGTTCTGGCCATACCTGCCAATTCAGAAAACGCCGGTAAAAACCTGATCATTGAGTTCGACAATGTAGCCTACGATGATGGGAATGACGATGGTTGGTGTGAAATTAAGTTTGTATCACTGGTAAAGGAAGTTGTAATCGGTATTGGTTCAGATGCAGTTAAGAACCTGACTCTTTATCCCAATCCAGCGAGTGGAATGCTATATATTGATGGCGATTTAGGGGTTTCAAGGCTTGAGTTCTATTCGGTCCTTGGCTCTCTTGAAAAGAGAATCGAAGGGCATGATATAAATCAGATCAATATTGAAGAGATGCAGACCGGTCTTTACATAATCTCTCTTACCACAGAAAGCGGGATTATTAACAGGAAGGTTCAGATTAAATAGAATGAACATATGCTAATCAATAGCCCATACCTTTCATGTATTACTGAAAGGTGTGGGCTATTATTCTCTTTTATCACTCAGAATTTAATCCAATAGAATGTACAGGAACCTTCCCATATTGATACTCCTTATTGCGCTTCTTTCAGGGTGCACCGGAAATAATAAGGAAAATTTGGAAAGTGGATCTTTCCTCTTTAATGCTGACTGGGAATTCCTGATTGATTCAACAGGGATCACAGGTCCTGATCTCTTTGAGATGGCCCCAAACGATGCAATATTGGAAGAGGTAAGCCTTCCGCACACGCCCCACTTAGAACCCCTCATCGTAAACGACCAGTGGCAGGGGGAGTGCTGGTACCGGAAAACATTTTCCTTTAATACGGCCTGGGTGGGGAAAAAACTGTTTCTCCGTTTTGAGGGCGCCATGAATGTGGCCGAGGTATGGATAAATGGCAGCAGCAAGATTACCCACCTGGGAGGATACCTGCCTTTCGTTGTGGAAATAACTGATGAACTTACAAACGAGGGCACTAATACCGTATATGTTAAACTGAATAACGAGGACAATCCGGAAACGGGTCCAAAGCCACTTAACACACTAGATTTTAATATGTATGGTGGTTTATACAGGGATGTGTTCCTGCTTGTAAAGAACCAGGTGCATATTACGGATGCGCAGTTTGCCAGTGTAGCTGGCGGAGGAGGTATTTTCCTTACTTATCCCGAAGTAAGCCTGGAAAAGGCAAGAGTTTCCATACAGACCCATGTTCAGAATACCGGAGATAAGGCAGTCCAGCTCGAACTCAGGCAGTCACTCCAGAGAGAAGGCAAAACTATTGTTGGCACTTCAGAAAAAATCAGGATCGAGCCGGGCAAATCCAGGGAGATCCAACAGGAACTTGAAGTTTCCAATCCCTTCTTATGGTCTCCTGAAACCCCTGAGCTTTATTATTTGGAAACCGCCGTCTGGAAGAAGCAGGAGCTTCTGGACCGTGAAATCACCAGGATCGGTATCCGGAAGTTTGAGTTCAGGGAAAACAAACTTTATATAAATGGTGAGGAAAGCTTCCTCCGAGGGGTTAACCGCCACCAGGAGTACCCCTATATTGGTTATGCCCTGTCGAACAATGCACAGTATCGGGATGCGCTTAAGATCAAGAACGCAGGATTTGATTATGTCAGACTCTCCCACTACCCGCATTCCACAGCCTTCATGGATGCCTGTGATGAGCTTGGTCTTATTACCATTGATGCAATCCTGGGATGGCAGTACTACAACGAGGATGAAAAATTCAAAAAACATGTTGTACAAAGCTGCCGCGACCTGATCCGGCGAGACCGGAACCATGCCAGTGTACTTGCATGGGAAGTGTCCCTGAATGAATCGTGGATGCCGGAACCCTTCATTGACTCGCTCATTAAAGCAACCCGGGAAGAGTACCCGGGAGAAGATTGTTTTACCGCCGGATGGCAAAAATATGGCTATGATATCTATCTCCAGGCCAGGCAACATCGCCTGGGCTACCACCAGAGCTATCCCGACAAGCCCTATATTGTTTCGGAATATGGTGATTGGGAGTATTATGCAATGAATGCAGGCCTGAACCAGGATGTGTGGGGAGACCTGCTGACCGAGGAACGCTCCAGCAGACAGCCCCGGGGAAGTAGTGACAAGAGATTACTTCAACAGGCCCTGAATATCCAGGAGGCCCACAATGATAATTTCACCACACCGGCCGTGGCCGACGGCTACTGGGTAATGTATGATTATAACCGGGGTTATGCCGACGACCTGGAGATGTCAGGAATCATGGGCATATTCAGGTTGCCCAAATACAGCTACTACTTTTTCAGGAGTCAGAGGTCCGTGGAAGAAACTGTTGCCGGAGCACCAAACAAGGCAATGGTATTTATCGCCTCAGAATATTCCGAAACATCGGCCGGGGATATCAGAATATTCAGTAATTGTGAGGAAGTTGAACTCAGGCTCAACGGAGAGGCCCTGGGCTCTCAAAAACCCGATCAGGACAGAATGTCCGCTCACCTCAATCACCCGCCATTTACCTTCCAGAATATTCCATTTGCCCCGGGAACTCTTACTGCCATTGGAAAGATTGATGGAAAAACCGTAAGCGAACACAGCATCAAAACAGCAGGCGAGCCAGCGAAAATAATACTTGAGGCTGATATTTCCGGAAAAGCCTGGGAAAGCGGTGTAAAGGATGCGATATTTGTTCACGCCAGAATCGTGGACCAAAATATGCAGGTGG
>JAOZLK010000032.1 GCA_029934875.1 Bacteroidales bacterium
ATTTACTCATAACCAGATCCTGGTATTCGGCCCTGAATTCGCGATAGGGATCTCCCAGGGTAATGTAATACTCATCAACACCCACTACATTTACCAGCTGGTCGAGTATGGCATTGAGCAGCTGGGGAGTGGCGTCCATCCTTTGAGGCCTTTCGCTGTTACTGCAACTCTGGTTGGTGAGGTTGATCTTGAAGGCAATTCTTTCGCCGGGAGTGTAGCCCACTTCTCCTTTTCCGTGCGTCTGATTATGGGACTTGAAGATGGCATCCCAGGCCCCGGCAAGGTCCTCCACGCCGGCATAGCCGGTGATGGCCCTTTGAAGCATGGAGCTGATTACTGCTTCGTCTGCGTTGTCATCGCTATACCATAAATCACTACTTCCCTTTGCAGGCACATAATTTTCGTTAGTTGCTCCTTCGTCCTGTACCCATACCACCCTTCCCGGATAGAGTCCCCCGGCAACACCTATGGGTTCATTTGAGTTGACAGGGAAAGTGTTATCAACCGGATTTAGGGTAGAGGCAATAAGATCCTTCTGGTCGTGAAGAAAGATAAAGCCAAATGCAAGAATCGAAAGCAGGAGGAAGATTGAGCCAGCCATATACCTGGAGGTCCGGAAAAAGTACCTGAACCTTTTAAAGGAGATCATGGATACGGTAATTCCCAGCAGGTAGATCACAAAGGATGACATAATCGGTGCTGCGGCCCTCATGCAGGGGTAGGTAGCGCGACTGGGTTTGGGAAGAACCCGGATCAGGAACCACAGGGTGGCCGATGCTCCGAGGATTATAAGATAGGTTTTAGACGACTTAAATTTTTCCAGGGCAAGTTTCCACCGATTCATATGTTATTTCTTTTATCTGGGATCCAGATACCAGTTTGCCGGATCCATCATTTTGGAATGAATTGTGCTGTAATCTGGGGTTCCTTCAAATTTTGCTGCAACCCTATCAGCCAGGTAAGCCGGATCGCCCCTGCGTTCTGCAACACGTACCAGGTCAGAAAAACGTTTTCCTTCAAAGGCCAGTTCCAGGGATCTCTCAGCAATAATGAGGTCCTCAATCATAAGCGTTTTCGCCTCACCGGTGATTTCCTCAGGGATCTCATTGGATGCCATGTACACCCTTCCCCGGACTCCGATATTATTTCTCCATTTGGCAAATTCAGATGGTTTGGGGTTCTCCTTATTAACACCAGCATTCAGAAGCATCAGGGCAAAACCCTGGGACTCATCATCTCCCATGCGGTTATAGGCCTCAGCCAGCATCAGGTGGAGATCGGCTGCCCTGGAAAGAATAATATCCGTTCCAAAGGGATCCGACGGTACCATCGCATACTTGGTAATGGAATAATCAAAGTTGAATGTACTATCATTAACCTTGCTTATGGTATCCTCCCCGATAGAGATACCGATACCTCTGTAGAGGTCGCCCGGATCACCGGACAGGGGGATTTGAGTCTTAAAGGAGTCAACCAATACCATCGAGGGTTTTACCAGGTAGTGGAAATCCCTTCCCAGCCAGTTGGCCAGGGGATTAAACTGGTCCTCCTGTGAGTTGAAAGGAATAACAGAGATGTTCTCAAGAAAGGCCGATTCGGAATTCTGAAAGATGGCGGTCCAGGCTTCATCCTTGTAGGATTTATCCACCTTCAGCACTGAACTCTGATCTCCATAGCTTTCACAGGCCAGTTTAAGATAAGTGGCGGCATTTGCATAGTCATTTTTCTCCAGGTAGATCTCCCCAAGCAAGGCTTTTGTATTTACAAAGTAGGGAAGTTTCAGTTCCACCTTTTCGTTACCATCAGAATCATCATGGATGTAGGGAGTAATCTGGTTAACCAAAGTATCCAGTATTTCATCTTTGCTCATTATGGTCTGCTCCAGGTTCTCAGGCAGGGTAATGAGGTTATCGGGAATGTAGGCGACCTCATTGTAGAGCCTTACAATGTTCAGGTAGGCCCATGATCTCATCCCGATTAATGCACCCTTGAAAAAGAATTCAATGTAGGGGTCAAAATTCCTGTCATTTTCCGCCACCGTATGGAGGTTGGCCAGTACCTCATTACAATCCACAATAACCTTGTAAAGGTCGGAAGCATCTGTATATGGATTCGATGCTGTGTAGGAATGTGTATTAAGCTCCCTCAGGTACATACCAGCGTTAGGAGTGATATCCATCTGGTCGGAGCGAAGTCCGTCCATCATTATCAGTTGAGGCAATAAATCCTGCAGGGAGGCTACTGTACCCATAGCTGAAATCGTGGCATCCAGAGAAGTCTTGTAGTGCTGGTCCGGTGTAATCCGGTCTCCGGCCTGCTGGTTGAAGAAATCCTCACTGCAGGAGGTGAGACCAAATATAAGAATACTTAAAATGGTCAGGAAGTATGGGTTTATAGGTGAACTCTTTTTCATCATATATAGTTTTTACCCGTTATAAGTCTAATTTCAATCCAACAATGAACGATTGGCTACCAGGCATCATCCCGTAATCCACGCCCTGGCTAAATGGGTTATTCATATAACTGAATTCCGGATCATACCCAGTGTAGTCGGTTATCGTGAGCAGATTGGTAGCCGTTACATAAAAAGTCACACCATTGAAAACGCCTCCGATGGAGGGAAGGAAGTAGCTAAGGGTAATCTGGCTCAGCTTAATGAATGAACCGTCTTCAACCCACCTGTCTGAGAAAAGAGTGTTGCCATTGGGATCACCATAACTTGCTCTTGGCATAAGAGACCCGGTGTTGGAGGGTGACCACCTGTCAAGGACCGTTGTAGACTGGTTGCTGTAATTAATCATGGCTTCGGTCTGGTATCTCATGTAGTTGACCAATTCACTACCCATGGAATAGTTCATCCGAATGAATAACTCGATATTCTTATAGGCGAAGGAGGTAAAGATGCTCCCAAACAGATCCGGGTTGGGGTCTCCGATAATCGTCATGTCAGCTTCGTTGATGATACTGTTACCATCGAAGTCCATATATTTCATATCGCCTGCTTCCATGAGGTTTCCCCTTGGGCCGGTTATTGTCCCAGCTTCAGATTCCGAGATAATACCATTGGTCTCATAGCCATAGTAGGCATTTATCGAGTTACCAACGGAAGTGACATATCGAACACCCCTTACAGTGGTTTGGATGTTCTCCGATTCCGGATTGAGGAACTCAAGGCCGGTAACTTCGGTTGCAATCTTGCTCACGGTTCCCCCGATTATCCAGGTGAAATTGCCGGCAACAACACGGCCATCGGCTGCAAGTTCAATACCGTTGCTCTCAAGTTTACCTCCATTGTCGTAATAGTTGGTATAGCCAAAGGTCATGGGCAGGTCCTGCCTCATCACCAGGTTATCCACATTGGACATGAAATAATCTGCATGGATGTTCAGGGCCTGCTTGAACAGCGATAGGTCCAGTCCCACGTTAATGGTGCTTTTCCTCTCCATCTGCAGATTTTCATTGGGAATCACTTCCCTGGAAAGTACACCCAGGTTATTAATCCGGCGGTCGGTGTAATAGAGTTTTGAATAATCATAAATGGTATTGAACATATTCCCGGTTTGCGAATATGATCCTCTCAATTTCAGATCTTCGAGCCATCCGGCCTGGTTCAGGAAACCCTCGGAGGATAGCCGCCATGCAGCTGCAAGGGAAGGATAGAAGTTATAGCGGTTTTCTTTATTTGTTACCGAACTTCCATCATAAGACAGGTTGGTGCTGACAAAATATTTGTTCCTGAAACTGTAGTTTACATCCGCGAAATATGATGTCCATGAAAGCCCCCTGTTGTCGCCATTAGTGGAACGGAGGAAGCTGTACTGTGAACCATCACCCAGGCTTCTGAAAAAATCTGAGGGTGTATTCAGGTCAAGACTAAGATTATATTTGTAAGTGTTTTTCATGTAGCGGAATCCCAGGTTGGCCAGGACCGAGTGCCCGGATGCCGTTGTGGTATTGTAGGTAAGTTGAGTGTGATTCTGTCCGGAGCGGAAGTCATAAACAAAATCTCCCGGGCTGTTATATGCCGAATCCACCTGAACGATTCCATTGTCGGGCAGGAAGATTGCTTCTTTTGAATTATTGAAGTTCAGACCAAAAAGGGTAGAAAGGTTAAAATGTTCATTAAACTGGTAGGCAGCTTTGATTGAACTAAGGAAATGGTAGTTACGGTTTGTCCCCTGGGCATCGGATACGATGGAACTGGGATTACTCACATTGAAGACACCAACATCATCATAGTATGTCAGGTATTCGCCTGTGGCACCATCCCTGGCAATGGGATCCATGATGGGAGATTTCATCACAGTTGACAGGATAGGGTTCTTCCATGTTTCGGACCCGTGGTTCGCTATTTTGGTATCTGCCAGTGATAATTTGACATTGGGAGTTACTGAGAACTTATTGGTGATATTGACCTTACCATTGATTCGCAGGTTAAACCTGGAGTAGCCCGAATTATCATAAATTCCTTTCTGAGAAAGGTAGCCGGTGGATACATTATAAGTTGCGATATCATCGCCCCCTTTCAGGAAAAAGTGGAACTTATAGGTTGAAGCGGGTTTATATAATTCTTCCTGCCAATCGGTTTCGTTGTTGTACCTATAATAGTCCTCAGATGAAGCATCTCCATGCAGCCATGGATACATGGTATTTATTTCGCCTGAACTATATCCCTGTCCGGTTAATTGCTCATCAAAGTAGGTTCTGAACTGGCCTGGGTCGAGAAGGTCCTGATGTTTGGGTGTCATAGTAAGACCACCATAGGCTCCAAATTTTATAACGGTACTGGCTTCAGCTCCCTGTTCCGTATTTACATAGATGGCCCCGTTTGAGCCGGCACTTCCAAGATAAGATAAGCCATCCTTGACAACGGTAATATTGGATATGTCATCAATGTCAACTACATCCATAGGATTCAGGGCAAAACCCTGCATCAGGCTGTTGTTGGCATATGAATAAGAGTGGATCATCCCGTCGATAAAGAGTAATGGCTCGTTATTGCCATAAATGCTTGAGTACCCACGAATATTCATATTGGTTCGACTGCCAGGCGCGCCATTCCGGTTAATAACTGACATCCCGGCAACCTGTCCCTGTAGTACCTGATCAAAGGAGCTTACCATTGTATAATCAAAGTCACTTTTCCTCAGGGCGGTAGACGCAAAGGTAGCATCCTTTATAACTGAAACTCCAAGGGGTGAAATAGATTGGTCGTCGATGGTGCTGAATTCCTCCGGAACCAGTGCTACCTTGATCTCTTCCCTGCCGTTCAGGTATAAATTTCGCCTGGAGTAACCCGGAAGGTTAAGGATAATCTGGGCCTTAAGATCCGGGACTGTCAGGGTGAATGCCCCCGTTGAGTCGGTGGTGGTGGAAAAGCCCGTTGCGGCAACCGAAATTGAAACCATTTGAAGGGCTTGACCCGAACCCGACTCCGTAACCACGCCATTAACCTCAATGCCGGATGTCTGAGCCGACAATGGTTGAGAAATGATGCCGCTTACCAACAGGATCATCATGAACAGGCAGGCCGTATATGAATATTTTTTAGTCATCTCTTTGCTGTATTAGATTAGTGGTACAGGGTTAGATTTATTTAAGTGGCGTAAAGATCAAAGTATCCCAGAATAATAGACCCGGACTTTTGGCAACTATTTTAATGGTATGTCGTGAAGTTGAGGTCCAGTCAAACCTTCCCCAGCTGGTGGATTCTGCAGGATCCGCCTGGTCTACGAGGGCGGTGTTTACTCCATCCACAAAGACCGAATAAGTGATATGGCCACCCCAGAGATTTGAGGTAAGTTCATACTTCCCTTTCATGATTTTTGGAGTTGTGATCTCAACCCACCACCATCCACTCATGCTCAGGCAGTCGTCATTCAGAAGCTTACCAGTATTGTGATCCTTGAAATAGTAGAGCATATAGCTGCCCTCCCATTTAATATATTCGAATGTGTTCTGACCGTCGAACCACCTCATGTAGTACTTGCCAAAGTAATCACCCTGCTTCATGTCAAAATAATCGGTGGTTTCGAAAATAATCTCAGTTGGCTCGGGCTCAAAAACCGGCAGCAGATCGTCAAGCGTATGAACGGTGCCGTTTTTGGCGGGTATGTTCGACTCCTCTGTAATAAAGCCTGTATATTTTCCGGTTTCAAAATCCAGGTTAAGTTTATAGTCATCTTCCACCCTTACTGATATATTATTATCGTAGGACAAAATGGGGTAAACCTGGCTTTCAAGGTTATTGAAGTAATAGGTGCCTCCCATACAATGATACTCCATATACCTGTAGAATGGATTATCTATGTAGGTGATGCTGTCAGGCGCATCTGTGAAATGCGCAATCAGTTCATCGATGGTGTAGATGCCATAGCGGTTGAAAGTGGTATCTGCGATCGCCAGCAGTGTAAACCTTGTACGGGCCGTTTTCTGACCGTAAGGAAAGTCGATAATACTAAGCGTGTCTTTAAGCCCGGTTTCGCTAAGTCCGGCAGCGAAAAGGGAGTAGGAGGGGTCTTCGGCTACCACATTATACGCACTGATGGTAACGGGTTCAATGACATTTCCCACAATATGGACCACACCGTTGGCTGCCTCAATATCCCTGTCGATGATTTTACTGCGCTTGTTTACAATAATATCAGAACCTTCAAATTCTGTAACCAGGTAATCATTCAGTCCGTTCAGATCGCGGATTGCTCCCAGCCCGAAATCACCTGAATACATTGCGTTGGTTACCATGTGGTTCCTGGTCAGGTCCTCAAGCGCTTCTGCTGACATATCCTCCCAGGAGTTTATTCCCTGTTCGGAGTAGTAAATTTGCATAACCGAATCGGTAGGCAGGAATAGGGTAAATGGCCCCCGAACCTTCAATAAGCTGGAGAGACCGGAAGCTTCAAGCATAGCATTGAAATGCGAATATGCCGGATCAGAGGCAACGTAATCGGCAATTACCATCTGTGCCGAATCAACCTTCCACAAAATCGGGTCTTCCTTGCAACTGAACAGAAGCGATACGGAAACAAATATAGAGATCTGAATCCCCCTGGAAACGACTCTTCTGATTGTTGTTTTCATATGATTACTTTTTATTTTTTTACCTATCATAAAATGGGTTCTGAACCAGATTCTGATTGAAAATCAGCTCTCGTTCCTGAACGGGCAGGTAGTAGCTCAGTGTATCATACACCCGGGTTCGTAATATGGCCTGCTGCTTAATGTCGGCACCCGACAGGATCATGTCAATGATGAGCTGCTTGTTCTCAAACTGATTCCTTTTGGCGGCTCGCAACATATCAAACCAGCGTCTGCCTTCAAAGAGAAATTCACGACCTCTTTCATTCAGAAGCATCTCCCTTAATAAGTCTTTGTCAGTTTGTTCGATAAATGGAGCTCCTGCCCTTAGCATGGTCTCGCTAATCAAATCATTGGCTTCGCTGAACCTGTCCAGTTCAATACATGCTTCTGCTTTAATCAATTGGATCTCGGCAAAACGATAGAAGATCCAGTTGGCGTCCCTTTCGGAGAAGGTCCTGGGAATAATCCCCAACTGGTCCTTTCCAACGTATTTCCAGAGACCTCCGGCACCATTGTACCTCCTGAGGTCTTCCTGGTCCATGATCAGGTTAATATTTTGCCAATCCATTTGCGCTTGCGGCTGTCGACCGTCGAGAGGGACCAGGTTATTATAAATTGGATTTTCCTGTTGTTCCAGGTTGTCGTCATACTGAATTTCACAAATTGCTTCATTTGCAGAATTTCCAGGATAGTAGAGGTCGAACCAGTTTTCATTGAGTTCCAGGCTGAAGAGCCCTGAATTTATAATTACATCACAGGCATCAATGGAATTCTGATATTGTTCCATCCACAGGTAAACATCTGCCAGTAAGGCGGTGATGGAATAATAATTTGCACGTCCGTAAAAGTAGCTGGTGCCCTGGAACTCCAGCTTGTAGGCGATCTCACGTGCTTGAAGCAGATCCTGTACGACTTGCCCAAGTACTACATGCTCGGGACTCTTAGCCAAATAAAGGTCTGAGGTGTCCGAGATGGAGGCTTGGGTTACCAGGGGTACATCTTTCCATACACGTACCAGGTAGAAGTAGGCCATGGAACGAATGAAGAGGGCTTCAGCCTCAATGGCCTGCTGCATTGCTGGTGTAAAGGTTTCATCCAGTGCTGCAACCTCATCATCGAAATACATCAAAGTATTGGCAAGGTTGATGGCTTGATAATAATCCTTCCAGTCAATAGCATCATTCGATGGGCTGATGTCACTACCTGCAATTTTCGCATAGTCCGAAAAATTGGAGCCAGAAATGATTACCAGGTCGGCCCGAAGCTCTCCCCAGATCAGTGACTCGAGGCTTGCATTGCGAAGTGCATTATAGGCAGCGCCCAGGGCACTGTTTACATCCTCGGTTTTTTTCCAGAATTTATCTTTGATCAGTTCAGTCTCAGGAACCACTGTTAACCAGTCCTGACAAGAGGTGAATGAAAAAAGTACAATTAAGATTGCCGTCTTTACCGCGCTGTTTATATGAATCTTTTTCATGGGTTGACAGTGTTAATGTTAAAACGAAATGTTGATGCCAAACATGAATCTTCTACTCGGAGGAGTCTTGCTGTAGTCCTTTGGCAGAACATCAGGCTTCGAAGGCGGTGCTACATCGGGATCCTGTCCTGAATAGCTGGTCCAGGTAAACAGGTTGTAGACGGTGGCAAAAAGCCGCAGGTTTTTCAACCTGATTTTTTGCAGCTGCCTCGGGTTAAAATTGTAGCTCAGTGAGAGTGTTTTCAAACGTATGTAGGAGCCATCTTCAACAAAACGATCAGATCCAAGCCAGTTGAAACCTTCGTTGTAAAGCGCCCTTGGGATGTCAGTTTCATCTCCTTCTCTTCTCCAGCGCCAGTTTGTGGCCTTACTCTGGTTATCATAGTTATACATCTTCTCAGTATCCATACGGGTCTGGTTGATGATTTTCTGACCCACTTTGAAGAACAGGAAGGAGCTTAAGACAAAACTTTTATATTGAGCGCGGAAACCACCACCACCCATGAAATCGGGGTTCAGGTCTCCCAGATAAACAATGTCCAGTTCATCTATTTTTCCATCATAATTCTTGTCAGCATACCTGGCATCACCTCCTTCGAAGATATAGCCCGAGGGGCCTCCCATGATCATCACCATGGGTTCATCCACATTCAGACCAAAAACAGGATCCCCGTTTTCATCCCTGACAATTGCATCGTCGTTGGACTTATATACGCCCTGGTATTCATAGCCGAAGAATCCTCCGAGCGCTTCACCCGGGACAACACTGATCTTGTAGTTGCCATTATCCAGCATGTCTCCGTATTCAAGGCTGTAGTTTTCCGGAAGACGAAGTACCTGGTTCTGGTTCCTGGAAAGGTTAATGTTGAAACTCAGAGAGAAATTTTCTCTGCGAACCACTGTATAATCAATCATGAATTCAAAGCCCCTGTTCTCCATCTCACCATCGTTTCTGTTGATGCTTCCATAACCGGAAGAATAGGGTATCCCCGAGTTCTCCAGGTAGAGGTCCAGGGTTTTTTTCCTGTAATAGTCAATCTCAACATTCATGCGCCCATTCAGAGCGAAGAAAGAGAGACCGGGATTTATCTGGTCGATGGTTTCCCATTTCAGACTTGTGAGCTCGACCCCGTCGGGTTGCACACCCTGCATATCCAGGTAGGATAGATTGGAACCCGCCGAGTAGGTATTAAAGTAGAGGTAGTTTCCATTGGGCTGGTTTCCACTCTGTCCCCAGCTAAACCTGAATTTCACATCGTCGATCCAGCTTACATCCCTCATGAAGGCTTCTTCAGACATCCGCCAGAAACCTGCAACCGTGGGGAAAAGGCCCCAGCGGCTATCCTGAGCAAACTTGGAGTTTCCTTCATATTTGGCTCCCAGCATTACATTGTACTTGTCCTTATAGATATAACTACCAGTCAGGAATATACCCATGGAGCGATACTGGCTGTAATTGGAACCGAAATAGGCCAGGTGCTTGTCATTCACCGGCTGGTCCAGAAAGGGTGATGCCGATTGGCTGGATTCAGTTTTGTACCAACTTGACTGTGTGCCTTCCGTATCGAACTGGGTCATAAATACCAGGTCATGATCATTCCCGATCTCCGGCCGGTAAATCAGTTGGTTAAAAGTATAGATGGAACTCTTCTTGGAAAATTCATTCACCGCACGGTTCGATATATCGCTCTCATAGTTGTATCCCAGTGCTTTGTATGGCAGGAATTTTTCAATCTTCTGGTCAAAAATATCCAGTGTAACCGTCGAGTTAAAAATCAGCTTAGGTGTAATGTAGTACCTTACGGTGAAAAGAGCCCTGGCATTATCCTTATAGCGGTGTTGTTTACCAAGGTTTGCAAAAGCCACCGGGTTGTATGTGTCTCTGGCGCTTCCCTGAAGTGTACTGGATGGGGTGAAGTACTCATCGGAAGGCACATTGGCAGTATCCCTGTCATAAATAGAGAGGTTCGGCATCTTTCTGTAGGCAACAGAGCGAAGTGATTTCCAGTTTTTGAACTCGCCATCCTCGACATCATAAGTGTTATCCTGATCATAACGGGTAAACATGATATCCGTTTTGAACTGTAGTTTCCTTGAGAGATCGTAGTCAAGTGAACTTCGGAGATTTAGCTTGCTCAGATCGTTCCCTGTGGTTGTTCCGCCCTGGTCAACAAAACCTGCCGATACGTTATACCGGGTCTTTTCACCACCACCCCTGACTGAGAAATCATGTTGCTGGGTGAAGGCTGTCTGGGTGATCTCCTCAACCCAGTTTGTATTCTGGGAGTAGTTGTAGTACTCTTCCCATTCGGGGTCGAAGGCAATCTCCTCGCTGTAGAAAGTATTATATGATACATTGTAATGTTCTTCGGTAATAAGCCGGGCATAACCTGCTCCGTCCAGCATGGGTATGGGGTCTGGCTCATAACCGACAGTGGCTTTAAAAGTATAGTCAAATATTGGTTTTGATTTTATCCCCCGCTTGGTTTTTATCATCAGTACACCGTTGGATGCCCTGGATCCCCAGGCGGCTGTTGAAGCGGCATCCTTCAGGACCTCGATGGACTCAATATCCTCCGGTGAGACGTCAATCAGACTACCAAATTTCTCGATGTCAGCGCTGGCAAAATCAAAGTTATCATCAATATTGGCATCGTATGGAATCCCATTGATAACAATCAGCGGTTGATTTCGGGCGTTCAGCGAGGCTGTTCCCCTGATACGGATATTCAGACCGGCACCCGGGTCACCGGAAACCGAGGAGATGTCCACGTTCCCGAGTCTTCCCTGGAGCATGTCTTCAACCGTAGTAGACATAACCGATTGCAGTCCGTCCATTTCGATCCTGGCAACCGAGGTCGCCCTGTCGCGGACACTGGTAATCCCGTCGTTACCCATTTTTTCACCTACAATCACGACCTCGTCAAGTCCAACGGTTTCCGGTTGGAGTTGAATATTAATCTCCGTCCGGGCATCGACTGTGAAGGTCTCTTTCTGGAAACCGATAAATGAAATCTGGACCTGGTTTGCCACATTGGAAACCTTAAATACGTAGTTTCCATTAAGGTCTGATACAGTACCTCCAATAAACCTGCCATTTTTATCGATTTCAACAATGTTAACCGAAGGCAAAGTCTCCTGGTTTTGTGCATCTACAATCTTCCCCTGGATAATTGCTGATTGACCCTGGGCTAAATTGACGCCGGAAAAGAGACCAATAAGCAATCCGGAAAGCAGTATGATTTTTTTCATAGTAGAAAGGGTTATACTTTTTTAACTACTCTGTGAATTTCAAGACTGAATTTATTTCGTGCATTACACCTTGCCTTACCAGCAGATTGGCGTCGGCATGATCAACGGGAATTAACTGTCCAGTTACGTCCTCAAGTACCATATTCTGAGGTTCGTTGTGTATAATCAAAACTTCCCTTACAGTGACCTGTTCGAGGGTGTCTACATAGGTGTAGTTAGTACTGAAGGTTCCAGATTCTTTCCCATCGTCAAAAAGTACATTATCAATGACGAAATGGTAGAGGAGGAAATTCTTAAGGGAATCATTATCCTCAGGAATCAAGCCTTCAAGCCTGGCCTGGTCCATGGCGGCATTATTGGGTATAAAAGCGGTCCAGTAATCAGCAGCAGCCAGAAATTTAAGCCTTGGTATAAACTCTTTAGTAGTGGGATCCCTGTAGCGGTTATCAAGTAATCTGGTATCTACCAGGAGCTCTGCAAATTGGGAAAAATCGGGGTCGGCAAAGGCACACTCAGGATCCTGTGGGGCACATGTAAGGCGCTGGCCCATAACAATTCTGGACGCTATTGGTTTATCCACTTTTACAAGGAGTCCGTTGTATTCATTTACATCAATTTCATCGACATTTGCGAGCTGTCCTGTAGCCTGGTTTTCACCGGCTCCTGCCATCATATTTCCGTATTTAATGTGGTTACCGGAGGTCATCAGCACATAATGTCCGTCACCTTCAAAATCTGAAAGGACACCCTGGAAGATCTGATCCTGGGCAAATAGCACCATATCAGAACTTTTCATAGCGGACCATACACCGTCAACCGGCCCCCTGAACTCTACCTTGTCACTGGTTTCATTGTAGCGAATACCATAGGTTTCAAGGTCCTCATTGGTGGTGGCAAACAGGGTTACATCCGAATCCGGATTTGACAGGGTAGATAACATATTACTCTGATTCATTATAGAAAGAAGGGTCGAGTAATCCTTGTCGAAGAAAAGAATGCCCGGAACGGTTATAAAAACATTGGGCTCAAGTACCTTTTTCGTATCATATACCACTCCGTTACTACACATATAGCCAGAGTTGAGGTCTTCAGGAGTTAGATCTGTTTCATCACCGAAAGCATTGAAGTAGCCTTTGGTAAGTTTCGATTTAAGAACCAGTTCCCGGGAAAGTTGGGTCTGAACAATATAGTACAGGGTTACTCTCGGAATGCTGTCGATTGAAGAATAGAACTCGAAGACAGTTTCATCGAGGTAGGCCTGTAATACATCATCCTTGGCCAGAAATGCAGCCCACATATTTTGGGCAGGTACGGCTGTATTGGTGGAGGAAGCTCTCTCTTCGGCTAAATCATAAACCAGGTCGTAAGTTTTCCTGTAAAGGACATTCCTGTCTTCATCAACTTTTTGTCCTGTATAGTCGGCAAAGCGCTGAAGCAGGTCATAGTAGAGACCATATTTATCCTGGTTGGCAATCATATACTCCTCAATGCTGGGCATGGGAGGCACAGGCCTGTCGAGAAAATAAATAAAGCCACTGGCAGTACGTACCTCCAGTTCTTCAGGAATCTGAGGATTCGGGATTACCATGGCATTGTGCCAGTTTAAGCCTTCCATTCCTTCAGGATAGCCTGCTTCCCAGGTGCTCCCGGGATACATGAAAGTATAATCTGATCCGTCTGCAGCTCCCCCGTAATCGTAGAAAAATTCCTGGGAAAAGAGAGGGATATTTTTATTGCCTGTATATATAAGATACTCCTTACCTTCCGATCCCGGGAGATACCTGACTGTCTCCTTATACGGAATAGAGGTGCTTGGAGTCTCCTTCCGGTGGAACAGGGAGGCATATTCTGCTTTGGGCGTTTGCAACTCGGACCATGCATATTCGTAAATCAGGTAAAACCTGGACCTTGGATTACGTAAAACGTGCAGGGTAAACAACTGCCGGGCCTCATCATCGGAGAGGTCATCCACGGAAGAGATTCCTGCGGAAGCGAAATATTCCTCGAAGGCTGCATCGTCCGGAACGAACAATGTGAATAGCTGTTTTGAAATGGGGTCGGTATAATCAGCCCTGTCCATCAGCTTTAAAAAGATGGTATAGTTGCCCCTTGATTCAAGGGTTTCAATGCTCGAACCTCCGAGCCATGGGGGATCTTCGTATCTTTCCTGATGATCATCACACCCGGTCACCCCAAATATCACAACAGAAAACATTAGGCCCAGAAGAGGCCATGCGGATCTTTTCATAGTAATAGTTTTAGTCAATTCAAAAATAGAAACATTTATGGAATACATACCAATAGAATTACAAAAATGTTATAATATGTTAAAATTCTCTTCCATCAAGAGTATAAATAAGAAGCTTACTCACAATTCCATCGGGAAAGGCGATCAATCCTCAACAATCGTAACTGATTGTCTCTCACGATTTATTGTCAGCTTTGTAAGGTCGGGGCTTGAATAGCGTTCGGTATGGAGCAGAGATAATCCCCCCACATTATATCAGTCGTAACACCTTTAAAATCCTTACAGAAAGTAACTAGAGTGCCTGCGAAATATCTTCAATGAGATCGTCAAGATCCTCTATGCCTACTGATAACCTGATCGTAGTTTCACGCAGTCCCATCTCAAGCTTCTGCCCTTCAGTATATTCGGAGAAGATGGTGGAGTAGGGGTGAATGATCAGGGATTTATTGTCCTGCAGGTTGGTGGCCCGGCGGACCACCTGCAGCTTATTCATGAAAGCATAGCAGGCTGCCTTGGATTCCAGGTCGAAGGTAAGCATGGAACATGGTTTTTCTCCAAACTGATCTTTAGAAATGGAATAATAGGGTGAACTCTTCAGACCCGGGAAATCCACCCGCTTCACGGCTTCCTGTTTTTCAAGCCACTGAGCCAGTTCAAGCGCAGAGGATGTGGAGCGTTCAGTACGAAGCGCAAGTGTATCGAGCCCCAGGCTCTGCAAGTAGGCATTGTGAGGAGAGAGGCAGGCGCCCATGTTCCGATATACCTGCTTTTTGAACATCATTTTGAAAATCAGCTTGCCATGTTCCTTGAATCCCTTTTTTGTTTTTTCGAAGCGGCTCCAGTCAAAGGTTCCATAGTCCACCAGCAGCCCGCCCACAGCAGTTGCTCCGCCAGAGATATATTTTGTACTGGATAATACCTCTATGTCTACTCCAAAATCCTTTGCCGAAAAAATAGAAGGAGGCGTTACGGTGGTATCTGCGATGAGAAGGATGTTGTTCTTTTTAGCAAGATCGGACAGTGCCCTGATGTTTGCCACTTCAAGCTGGGGATTGGTAATGGTTTCGAAAAAGATGGCCACGGTATCTGAATCAATCAGTCCGGCCACCGATTCAGCATCAGTGAGGTCGGCATACTTTGCTGAAAGCCCAAATGGCTTAAGAGTTTTTTCGAATAGAGAAATGGTATTGCCAAAGAGGTGCCTGGAGGTAATGATGTTATTTCCCGACTTACTAATGGCCATAATCAGGTTGGAAATAACCGCCATGCCCGATGACATAGCCGTCACCGAGAATGCACCCGTCATTCCCTGGACTTTCGATTCGAAATACTCGACAGTAGGATTGGTGATTCGGGAATACTGATGTCGTTGTACCTGTCCGCTGAAGGCGGCTTCCAGGTCCTCTGAAGTATCAAACTCGAAAGACACACTGTCGTAAACCGGAAAGTTCAGGCTCCCGTGCGGATCTTTCATTGGATAAGGAGTATGCAGCAAAGTGGTGGTAAAGCCCCGTTTTTTCATCAGTCTTTGTCTTATTGTCATGAAAGTTTCATGAATCAGAATTTCAAAGAAAACAAGCGAAACCCTTAAATGTTTATTGAATGGCGGGAATGATATAGGTGGTCAGTAGCCGCTCCGGAGTTGACCATTGGAAATTATCCCCCTCAAGGAGTTTATTGTTGAA
>JAOZLK010000373.1 GCA_029934875.1 Bacteroidales bacterium
GTTGCTCCTGTAACGATCTCGATCTGAGTAAAGAAAGCTGACACTTCGATGCCATCATGAACCAGAGATATCCTTGCATTTTCATTGTCAACCACAAAAATGTCTGATATAACATATGCATCAGATGATAAGCTGTTTGGCGTGAGTGTAAATTCTTGAACTACACCACTCTGGGCAACTACTTCGAATAGTATTCCAGCACCAGTCAGCGTAAGGTTGTAAGCTCCGTCAGCCCTGGCTACTTTTAATGGAACCAGTTCACCAGCTGTATCCACAATATTGATGAGTGATAGTGCAGACTCCAGTTCAATATTCTCAAAGATGGACTGGACAGTAGCTCCGAAATCAAATCCGCCGATTGTTCCTCCTGCATTGTCAACTGTTAATCCTGAACCGTCAACGGCAAGCAGGTTTGTATTTGCATCCAGCGGAACCAGGGCCAGACCATATTTCGTAACATTGTCAAATTCTGCAGATGTAACGGTCAAAGTATCATTCGCTGCAACTGGATCATCAACTCCCTTTGCTACTCCATCAGCACCAGTTACCACAAGTGTCTGAGCAGTATCCGCCTTAATCAGCTTGTCAAAGAATTCCTGAATGGTCTCTGCGTTACTAATACCTTTGATATCCAGGTCACTTCCCTCGAAACCATCGGCAACTTCATATACCAGTGAGGAAACGGTTGAAATGTGTACTGTAACCGGATCTAAAGCGTGTGCACCGAGATTCTCAGGTATATCTGCGTGAGCAATATTACCCAGTTTAGCAGAATGGACAATCCATTCAGCATCCTCAGGTGTTGTACCCATTGAAGCAAGATTATCATCATTGCCATGCCAGAACTGTGACTTTCTCATGTAACGCCAACCATTGGTTTTCTTCTTTCCATTAATAACACAACTGATTCCGGCAACTGACCATGGTTCTTTATCGTAGGTTCCAAATACATCCACCAGCTTAAAATCATTAGGATCTCCAATGGCCTTGGTTCCATCCAGAATTGAATCACCGACGATTTCGTATAAATAGTGTGCATTATCCATTGTATGGGTAGATACAACTGAGGATGTCCTATCTTCGAAAGTCATGTCCCAGTGATTTGGAGTAGATAGTCCCTTGTCACGGTTATCAAAGAAAAGATCACTTATGGCCATTGTAAAGTCATTATTAGCAGTTATTTCATCAAACTGGCTAGCAATGAGAAATGTTTCACCCGGATTTAATATAGGATCAACAACATCAAGTTCAAGGAAGCGGCCATCTGTTTCAAAAGCGAGTGTGTCCTGTGTATATTTATATCCCGGGACATAATACTCATACTGTGTTAAAAATGTATTGTCATATTGAATTACATCAGGTAATGATCTATTTGAAGCTGCAACTAACATGTACTCGCTTAAATTAAGCAGTTGGTTGCCAGGATTATAGAGCTCAATAAAGCCTGTTCTGTTATACCAATTGACTATAATTTCCGACATGAACGGTTGAGCATAAAAGGGCTGTTCAAATTCCGCAGGCTTGAGCACTTCGAAAAGCACTGCATAATCTATTACAGTAGTATCATCCTCCGCAGTTACACTGAATGTAGTGGTTCTTTCATCAAAACCACCTCCCAGGGATGTTGCCCTGTTTACTTTGATTATTGCGTTAGGATTGTCTAAAACTGCATTTAATGCCGGCACATTGCTCGTTCCATAGGGCAGCCTGATGGTATAATTATGAACAGTAGATCTAAATCCCGGTATGGTATCATTGTTCACCCATCCCTGGTTAAGTTTCCATAGTTCATCCAAATCTATATCAGGCCATACAATAGCAGCCAGGTTTGCATTGGAATTGGCTTGATAGTCCAGTACATCAATGTAGTACTCTTTAACCGTAGTACCATCTTCAGCAGTAACTTTTAGTATGTCACCATGCATTAAATCAACCCTTTCGGTACCGTCAACCCAAATAATTTCCCATGTTGCATCAGGTGCTTTTTCAAGGTACTTATAAAGGGAATCAATACGTGTTGCAAATAATACATTTCCAATGGTATCAATCACCGGCATTTCCTCTGTTACATAATGTGGAGTAAGCCAAATTCCTTCCGGATCAGCAGGATCAGGGAACTCTTTATAGCTTAATGGAAAGACCTCGGCCATATCAACAGCCGGATCAGACACATTCAGTGCAAAATCTTTCTGCTCAAGAACATTTCCACATGCGTACAGTGTTAAATAATCTCCAGTCTGACATATATTATGAACAGAATCTTTAAGACTGGGCTTCTCAATATACAACCATGCCATACCATCTCCTAAAGTTAATTCATCGATGATGTAATCACCTCTGACTATTCCCCAGGGGACGGTCATGGAGGGCGCATCTATATCGATAGTTAAGTCAGGATTGGCCGATTGCACATCAATGTGAAAATCACCGTGATTGCCGGGTGTTCTGAAAATATTTCCTTCAGGATCAATTTCGTTATGAAGTATGGGCATCCACTCTGAATCATTGATATCAGTACCCCTGGCAGCATCCCAGTTGCTTTCGTGCAATCCTAATGGCACGCCCTGCTTTATACTGAATTTTCTAACCAGCACATGCGTTAGTGCAGCTTCAGGAACTCCGGCAACGCTTAAAAGGCCGTCCCATTTAAAATCATCATCAGTCATGGAGTGATTCACGGCATCAATGATAATTGAATCTCCTGCAGGAGTATAATACCTGATTGCATAGGGCCCTTTTGCAGCCCACAGGGTAAGTATCTGGAATCCCTCAGCGCTGATGCTGTCATGAATCTCCACTGGTAAGGTTTCCAGGGGATAGATTGTTCTATCACTAATGGCAGCCAACTTTGGCCTGTACACTTTTAGTCCTTCTGCAGAGAGACCTTCAAGTACGCCACTTATTAAATATGATGCCCCGGGAGCAAGGGTGCCATTGAGCCTGAGATGAAAAGCCCGGTCTTCTAATATCCAGTATTCCTGGGATGTTTTGTAATTTTCTAAAGCGAAATTTGAAAGATCAAGTGCACTATCTCCCATATTGGTCAGCTCAACATAGTTCATCGAATGATTGTTGAACTGAGCCTCTGAGATAATCAGATCAGGTATGGTGTCCTGGGCCTGAATGCCTATCCATGAGATCAGGGATAAGCAAATTGTTAAAAACGTAGTTTTTAGTTTCATCATGCTTGGTTTTTTAGGTTACTAAATGAATTTTGATAAGACATCATCATTTTATTTGTCTATGGTTAAATCAGCTCGCCGGGTGAGATGACTAAAGCTGAAAGTATATATGCTGTAGGGATTCAGCGTGTAATATCCATTCTCGGCAGAGATAATTATATCGGAATAAGCTGTTTCAGAATTGAGTGCTTCATCCAGACTCATGGACTCAGAAGGTCCGAATTCCCTGCAGGAATCCAGTGTTGCTTCGTCCAGTCCGCTTAGGGCTTCCAATAGATTCTCCTCTGAAATAGTGTAGGGCTGTTCCAGTTTATTAAAAATAATCATTGATGCCTTGGTTTCTGAATAGAACAGGCTGCCTTCCATATCATCATAAACACCGGTATATTCTCCCACTCCCTGGTATTTCTTCATTCCTGTTAATGCCAGTGGCACAACATAATCTGAGTTACTTACCGGGTCTTTAAATACCTTGAAGAGATGGTAATTCACTAAGGGGGTGAAATCGTAATTATCGGGGAGGAGGCTGGTAGTATTTGAGAACCTGAGCCACTGAACCAGGCTATGCCAGTTGCTAACCGTAACTTCAGGAGTATTGAATAACTTCAACATAAAACTGGCTGTAAAAAATCCCCCCATGTAGGATAATCTCATGCCATAATTTGTTAATCCATAATCTCTGATGTGATATTCGGTCAGCCAAATATCCTTGCCGGGATATCCTGCTCGCATTGCATCAACTGTTTTCTCAAATTTTCCATCGGCATGTGAGATGCAGAATTTGTAAGCTTCTTTATAGGGATAGTATTCGTCCTGTGGAGTATCACTATCCAACCCAAGCACCGAGTACATGTGGATTATTACAGCATCAAAAAAGTCTTCGTTTTGTAATTTGTTAAACCAGTCAATTTGCCTGTCCGATTCTCCAAGAGCTACCTTATCCAGAAAACTTTCATACTTATAGATATGGCTGGGGCAGACTACGCCTACTTTCACATCGGGAAATACCTCCCGGAGTACAGTCATATTGGCCCTGGCTATTTCAATATATTTCTCCACATCAGGAATTGCCGGTTGATAACTGTTGTTATATACTTCGTTACCCATCTCAACATATTTGGGCTCAACACCTTCTGCTTTGAATCCTTCAAACAATTCTCTGTTTTCCTCAGCTGTGTGCAGGACAATATTCAGAGAGAGGGTAAATTCAGCACCCGTTTTCTTTACAAAATCACAGAACTTCCTGTAATCTTCTCCTCCTGTATCTAATTTATACTTTGTGATTCCTGCATTAATACTCGTCTCACGCAGAGAATCTTTTTTACCTCCCCCTTCAAAAGCTTCAGAGAATCCGGTTTTGAAGTCATAATAATTTGAAAATGTACCACCCGGATATCGTATCAAGGGCTTTCCCAGGTCATTATATTTGTCCATGAACCCTGAATAGTTGGTGTAATAGGGTCTGGTGGCTACATAATTATTAACTCCATATACATCTTTGTGGATGGCATGTGACTCATTGAAGTCTACTGACACACCCAACTCAATAGGGGAGGTGGTCTCCTGACAAGAACTGGTAATTGTCAGAATGAGCAGACTAAACAGGATATATGTGATAGCGAACTTCCTCATTACTTTGTTTCTATTTTAAAAACAATAGCCATTTCATTTGTATCAGTATCAGGAATAAGAATATGTAATCCCTCATCTGATAGCGTCCATTCCAATGGCGCTTCTGATCCCAATAACTGAACAGAGTTAATTTCTACGGGCTCAGGCAGAGAGTTTGCGGCAAATGCTACCAGATCTATGCTTGTACCCATATCTGGAGAACCAAGCAATGTAGCATATACGATTTTTTCCTTGCTTGTGTATCTGACATCTTTCCAACTGTATTTTAGCTTGAGAAATGCTTCCCTGTTTTTAAAATGTCCA
>JAOZLK010000374.1:0-705 GCA_029934875.1 Bacteroidales bacterium
AAATGCCTTTCCAATTATCCGTTCTAAAAGGAGAAGCCGGTAATCCTTCCTTATTGTACAGGTTAAAACCCGCTGAGTATTTATATGTTGATAATTATAAATATTCGCGAATTCTAAAAGCTATCGTTTTTAGACTGGACTCATCAATATTCTACAGAAACTTATCGAACTGCTAACTATTTAATAACTAGCTTTCTACTAAATATATTTCCGGTTTTATTTTTTAAACTTAGAATATAAAAACCGGGAGTTAATTTATCGACAGAAATTGAGTAAAGTTGATTTACCTGAGCATTAATTGTTTTAGAGAAAACAGCTGTCCCTTTTTCATTGTATAATACAATGTCTGTTTTTCCTTTTAGCTTGTGTGTTTTTATTGTTATTGAATTAGTTGCAGGGTTAGGATAAACTTCAATATCAGAATTATTCTGTATTTCGTTGATAAGCGTAACTGATTCCATGCTCAATTTTAAGCCCCAGACAGACTTCCCAAAATGCGTATCCGGCAAGTCGACTATCAGGTCGTCTCCCTCTTTTACAAATTCCAGTGGTCCTTGTCCACCAATGGGAACAACTGACACAGGATTAAAAATTCCAGCTTGTGGCAACGTTACTTTACCATCCGATGGCCAGTTTACAAACCATGCGTAGAGCACACTATCCTTCATTGTGTAGCGTACCGCATCTTGTTCATAATCGTTAAAG
>JAOZLK010000374.1:715-5115 GCA_029934875.1 Bacteroidales bacterium
CCATCAGCAAGTGTATTCAGTTTGCCAGCCCCCCAAGTATTCCATGGCTTGGAACCTGTTATACCCTCACTATTTATCTCCATCCATTCCCCTAATTCCATCAATACATTTTCCTGATTCTGATCCAATGTCCCATCCGGACGTGGTCCGATATTAAGCAGCAGGTTGCCATTACGACTCACCAAATCAACAAAGCAGCGCAAAATGGCGCTCAACGATTTCGCAGGACGCTCCCCCATATAGGCCCACTTTCCATTTACAGTAAAATGTGCCTGCCATGGTCGTTCAGGGATGCCCATTTCTAAACTGCCTTCTGTATCATAGATTGCTTCGCCCTTTTCCATGGCGTCACGTTTCCAGGAAAGTACCACATCCTTATCCCACTCCACACTTTTGTTGTAGTAACGGGAAACCACACGGTACATAGCATTATAGAAGTAATTCTTTTTGTATTCAGTAAGTCCATCACAAATTCCACCATCTACAAAGATGTAGTCCGGCTGGTAGTTATCTACCAATTCGTTCATCACCCTTTCCCATTATAAAGCATCTTCAAAGCGTGGAGGATCGGTGTCAGCACGACGTTTACCATAAAGGCCTACATTGACAGTATCCCAGGTGTCGAACTCCTCACGGAAAGGATAATATTTCCAATGACGTCCATAGTGAGTTGAAACACCGGTTTTTATTCCTTCTTGGCGCATGGCCTCGGTCAGTTCACCAACTACATCACGTTTTGGTCCCATGTACATGGCATTCCAGTCAATTTCATCGGAGTCCCACATGGCAAAACCATCGTGGTGAACTGCCGGCGCTGCGAAATAACTTGCACCCGATTTCTTTACCAAATCCGCGTAATAACCCGCATCAAACTTATCCATTTTGAACATTGGTATAAAATCTTTATAACCAAACTCGTTTAACGGACCATAGGTAGCTATATGATGATCCCTGAAAGTCTTTGTCCACTCATGATGAATTACTGTCGGATTATCTTCAGCATAATATATATGGCGCGGGTACCACTCATTCTGGAATGCCGGTACTGAGAAAGCACTCAGATGCATGAATATACCTAACTTGCCCTCACTGTACCAGCCTGGTACATCATAAGATGCAATTGATACATGAGTGGTATCATATTGCGCAAATATTTTTAGTGAAACCACTAATAAGAACAAAGAAGAAATCAGTAATTTTTTCACCATTTCATTTTTTTTTGAATCATTACTAAAAATTTCGCGCTGCTAATCATCAAATGATTTACCATCTGTAATGCCTATCCAATTATCTGTTCTAAAAGGGGATGCCGGTAATCCCTCTTTATTATAAAGATTAAATTCAGCAGGATTGCAAGCCCATCCAAAACGAACAGCAACAGGTGCTTTCACCTCATCGGACCAAACTATAATTTTATCGCCTTCTAATTTTGCCTGTGCCCAATAAAATTCCTGATCCTCTCCGGCAATCTCAAACTCGTTAATGTAGCCATGCTTATTCTTAATCATGAGTCCTGAACCGACATGGTCAAAACTGATTATTGCTTTATTCCCTTCAATTTGCATGGACTTATACAGAGGACCAGAATATACGATGTCTTTGCCGTAAGCTACTTTTAGGGCAGACAGCATAAGCCTTTTTCCCACATCCTGTTTATTCAGCGGATGAATATTGCTTGCATCACCTATATCGATACTGACCGCCATTCCAGTGTTTTTAACGCTTAGCGTTTTGGTTTGTGTTTCACGCAATTCTGCCCAATCATCGTCTTGAGGTATACTGTTGGGCCGCTTAAAATTAGCAAGCTGAACGAACAAGAAAGGAAAATCGCCTTGTTGCCAATCTTCGCGCCAATTGTTAATCATATTCGGAAAAGTAATCTCGTATTCTTTTGACCGGGGCGTATTTGATTCTCCCTGGTACCAGATAGCACCTTTTATACCGTAGGGTATCAGCGGATAAATCATGCCATTGTACAATAAGCCTGGGACATCGTTGGGCGATGCCTGAAAGTTGGCATATACTTTGTCGATCTTAAACTTCCATTCACCGCTGAGCGGAACAGTCTTTTGTCCCAAGTTCAAACAGAAATTTTCGACCTTGCTATGAATACCACCAAGGCCTCTTGGATCATCCACCCTTATTGTAATCACATTTTTTCCAGCTACTAATAGTTCAGCAGGTATCGTGTAAATCCGTTCTGTATCGTAGCCCCATTTCATTTCTCCTACCTGCTGTCCATTAAACCATGTGATGTCAGAGTCATCAATTTTTCCAAGGTGTAATTCTCCATTGCCATTGATATCCTCAGCACTTAAAATGAATTCGTAGCTGAACCAGACAACTCCATCCAATAAAGGGTAACCTGCATTTTCCCACAGGACAGGCAGGTTCATGGTTTTCCAGGAACTGTAGTCGGTGCCTGGCTTCATCCATTTTTCATCCATGCCCCTTTCCTTTTCAGGAAAACTGCCAAGTACTTTTTCCAGTTCCTTCTTCTTTTCGTTTATAATGGTTTCCGGGTCGTAATTATCAATTCTTTCACCAAACGCTTCATATTTTGCCACCCTGGTAATAGATGCTTTCGAAGTCCACGTTTCGACTACCGTTCCGCCCCATGATGAGTGGACCAGTCCTATGGGGACATCAATCTCTCTTTGTAAATCTCTGCCAAAATAATAGCCTACTGCCGAAAAGGCTTTTACATTTTCCGGGGTACAAATTTGCCATGAAGCACCGGGCATTTTTTCAAGAGGAACATTGCTAATCTTCCGAGGAACTGTAAATAACCTTATGTTGGGGTAGTTCGCCTGTTCGATTTCTTTTTCTGCATTGCTCGTTTCAGAAACTTTCATTTCCATATTGGACTGTCCCGAGCATACCCAAACGTCGCCAATTAGAATATTTTTGAGTACGATTTCATTTTTTCCATGAAAGGTCATTTCAAATGGTCCACCAGCTTTCATTGGCTCAAGTTCCACTGACCAAAGCCCCTTTTTATCGGCTTTTGTTCTCAGTTTTTGTCCCTTAAAACTCACCGACAACCTCTCTCCGGGATCGGCGTTGCCCCATACTTTCACGTTTAAGTTACGCTGTAACACCATATTGTCAGAAAATATATCTGCAACACTTACATTGGCTTTACATACCAGGGTAGTGATACCTAACGCTACTACAGTTAAGAATAATTTTAAGCTTCTCATCCGTTTATAATTTATACTTATACGATATACTTTCTCCTTCACTAATTAAATTGGTCTTTTTGAAAGCATGAACTTTATACTCTCCCAGTTGAAATGTATTCAGTGCCACATTGCCGTGAAGAACTGCGAGGGTAACCCTATAATCGTCGTCACCTTTCACTATCTCACACATCCCCCAGGCATAGCCATTTGACCAAAAATATTTACCCGGTTTATCAGTAAACTTTATTGACTTGTCAACGCCTGAATATTCGAATCCAGTCCAGGCAACTACACCTGCCCATGCTGCCATTGCACGTGCATACCGATGTCCGAATTCTCCTTCGTTAAAGGGATTTCGTTTTTTACCATCGAATCGATTACGAATAGCCTCAAATACTTTTACCCCGTTTTCTAATTGCCCTTCATAGATCATGTGAATGGCTGTGCTGTATTCAAAACCAGTCATTATTTCTGTGTAGTAAGGAAATGGAAAATCTAGTAACTCACCTTTTGGATAGGAAGCCATTATCAAACCGGCCTCATTGCCCAAGCCAAAACTACGGAAGGTGTTGGTATGATTATTAAAATCATCCACCCAATTGTATTTCATAATACTTTCTAAGGTTGTTTTTATGTGACTTTCATTCAGCACATAACCTAGTCCAGCAGTATGAGCAAGGTATTGACCAACCAGCTGATCTACCAAACATCCTTTACCAAGTTGAGCCACTCTATCATGCCCTTCTGGAATGATTTGCTCATAATATTCACCATTAAACAGGTTTGCATCTACCCAAGAGCTTCCTTTCCTAAATAATCCTTCGCACTCCTTTTTGAAAGCTTTGTCATTCATATAATCGGCCATTTCAATTGATGCCTTAAGGGCACCAAGATACCATGCCGACATTTGTGGATTTGGTCCGTAATAATTGATATCCATCGTATTGTGCTGCGAACCTTCCATTACGCCATCCATATTGGTGTCCCAAATTCCTGTCCATGCAAAGCTCATGGCTTTTTTAATATAGGGCCACATTTCTTCCAGCTTATCATCGTTACCAGAAAGTTGCCAGTCACGATATACTTTAATAAGGGTTCCCATCTGGCCATCGGCTGCCCAATGTTTAAACTTTTTAGCGTTTTCATCGAGCGGCAAACCCACTCTGTGGCTCATTGCTCCATCATCGTGGGTAGTGTACAAAAACTCAATTTCAC
>JAOZLK010000375.1 GCA_029934875.1 Bacteroidales bacterium
ACTGAGCCTGTATGCATCCACATCCTTGTTTAATTCATGAAAGATCAGGTAGTCAACAAAGGATGCTATGTCCATATCCGCTCTGTACCCGGTAACTTCATCCCGGTAATCAGAACCCGACATCCTGGCATCCAGGTCATTGATCCAATTCCGAATATATTCCGATTGGGGATCTGTTAACTCATCACCTGAGGGATCTGAATATTCAAAATGCAAGTGGACTCCATCATAAACAGGCCCGACAGGAGAGGTCCAGAATTCATTAGAGCTCAGATCACCAGTCCTGTCGTACTGCAGTATATACCCCCCGGATATATCAATTGCACTCATATCCTCCTCGGTGATTTTTGCAATATCTACCCTGTTCTTATCCCTCTTTACCTTTTCTGTAAGCACATAAATGCCCTGATAATCTTCGTTCAAATATAGGTCGACATATCTCGTGCGGGGAGACCAGTGTCCCATGCGCTCATAAATTTCATACGAAAGAACATTCCTCAGAAGAGACTTATCACTGTATGGTGCATGCAGTACCCAGTCATTTTCCTTGGGCATTCCCAACAATGGCACATTATTATTTGTGCCGCTGTCGGTTTGTGTCTCAATTGAGTACGATTTCTTAGGAAACGATCTGGAAGACGATCCTCGTATTTCAATGCTAATTCTCCCGTCGTAATGATTGAAAGGATCATTGGGATGATTGAGTATTCCAACTCCATTATCGATTATGCCCATATTGGCAACAATCCTGGGATCGTCCAATATATATCCCCCTTCGGTATCGATCATCAAAATGGGCAATTTACTGGAGAATCTCAGGGGTTCTATATAGCTGAACCATTCCGGCAGGGGATTGAAGTAGGTCCCTGAATTGACGATCCCGGCATGAAGAAATGTATTGGATGAAAGATCGGAAGAACCAACATTTTCGTTGTGCACCTCAATGGATAATACATTCTCTCCGGGCACCAGGGTTTCTAATACATCTTTGTTTACAGCAAATTGCATTGGCAGCTGCCCGTTATACAGAAAGGCCTCACTGTAACCATCAGCAGGTTGATCAAAGGTCGTGGCAGAAAAGGAAGCTCCAATATTGGCGCGGGCTATTTCGGCCCCGTTCAGATAGGCCACAAAGGCATCGTCAAAATCCATATCCAGGAGCAGGGCATCTATGACACTGACATCGGCAATGGAAAACTCATATCGTATATAAACTGATAGACATGGCTCAATTTCAGTGAGGTCATCCCCATCACCATAACCGATGCCCGAAATCCCGTCTGTCCATCCTGAATCATTAAAACCCAAAGTGTTCCAATCAAACGGCAGCTCACTGTCGGGAACTAAATATTTAACCGGATCGCCGGTTTTTATGATACTTTCCCAATGGTCAATAGTTTGTGCCCGGAGCTCATTTAAACCTAAAAGATTAAATGTCAGTGCGAGAATAATTAAGGTGAAACGGGATGCTGAAAACTTCATTAATCTTGTATATACTTCTGTAAACGCCGCTGCAAATATAACATTGTGATTGTGAGCATAAAAATTCCACTATTAACAATCGCTATGCGGCCCTGAAATTAAGTAACTTTAAAACCCCGTCTAAGGTTGCATATGGAAAAACACATGGACAAACTGCAGTCGAAAAAACTCTTCAAAAAGATTTGCCGTAAAGTGGGTACCACCATGCGCGATCAGAGTTTGATTGTTGAGGGTGACCGACTGCTCGTGGGTCTTTCGGGAGGCAAAGATTCAATGATCATGCTGCAGGCACTGGTAGAACGCAGGTCTGTGGTGCCCTTTGATTTTGTGATTGAAGCAGCCCATGTGGAAGCCACCGGTATTGGTTACCAGATTGATCGTGACAAGCTCTCAGCCTTTTGCCAATCGCTGGATATACGCCTTCATTACCATACCATTGAGCCGGATCTTGAAAAGGACCCCTCCAAATCGGCCTGCTTCATTTGTTCATGGAACAGGAGAAAGGTTCTCTTCAATCTTACCAGGGAGATGAATTTCAACAAACTGGCCCTGGGGCACCACCGAAACGATGCCAACGAAACCCTGCTTATGAATATGATCTACCATGGGTCCATCAGCTCCCTCCCCTACTCGCTTAAAATGTTTGAAGGAAGTGTACAGCTGATCAGACCCCTCATGGACCTGGACGAGCGCATGCTTGTTGAGTATGCAGGCTTAAACGACCTGGTGAAAATAGAGAAGAGCTGCCCCCATGAGAATCTAAGCCGCCGGAAAGATATCCGTAGCCTACTCACCAAAATAGAAGAGCTTCACGGACAGGGACCTATTAATATCTTCAAATCAATGGATAAGATTTTTGAAGAATACCTTCCGCAACAAAAGAAGACCTAGCCCCATGAAAAGGGAACTCCGGATTACGGAAGATGGTTCGCACACGCTCTATGTGCCTGAAATGGAGGAGACCTATCACTCTGTTCACGGGGCCATCCAGGAGTCTCTCTATATTTTCCTGGAGCAAGGATTTCTTACCCTCGACAAAGAATTCCTGAATATCCTTGAGATAGGCTTTGGAACCGGGCTTAATGCACTGCTTACCCTTGCTGAAGCTAACAAACGCGATATAAAAGTCCGATACCACAGTATTGAAAAATACCCCCTTGATTATAAGGAGTATAGTCAGCTCAATTACGAAGACTTCATAGAAGGCCTTACGCCAGGAAGCCTGATGAAGATGCACGAGTCCCCATGGGAGGAGGCGGTCCCGATCAGCGATCATTTCACTCTCTTAAAAGAAAGGTCGGATCTGCGAGAGATTAAACTTCAGGGGCCTTACGACCTTGTCTACTTTGACGCATTCGATCCTGAGAAACAGGCTCATCTTTGGACCGAACAAATATTTGGCCGCATAAGCAGCGCTGTTAAACCAGGTGGTATACTGCTTACATACACCAGCAAGGGGAATGTACGAAGGGCCCTGATTTCCTGTCAGTTTGATGTAAAAAAAGTCCCGGGACCTCCTGAAAAAAGACATATACTAAGGGCGACCAGGAGATAATTGTGCAGTCTCTGAATTTTCTTTTATCTTCGCACTCGATATTTTCAAAAAAAAACAAGTAATGAACAACAGACAAATCATCACATTAATAGTAGTTGCCGTTGCAGCACTGGCCGCCGGCTATTTCATTGGTTCCAGCACCTCCTCGGGAGTGAAATCGGAAAACCAGATTTCCTTGCAAAACCAAAATGACTCCCTTAATTATTTCCTTGGCCTGAACATGGGATACAGCCTTGAGCAAGCTCCCTGGGATGTAGATGCCGGAATGGTTTCCTCAGGAATCACCCAGGTAATCAGCGATTCTTCTATGTATACCCAGATGACTGCAGATGCAATTTTCCGTCAGCTGAATGTCGCTCTGTCAGAAGTTGAATCTCAAAAAGCCGAAGTTGAATCACTTGATAACCTCGAAGAAGGAGCGGCTTTCCTTGAAGAGAATGGAAAACGTGAAGGTGTAATGACAACTGAATCAGGACTTCAGTATGAAGTTGTTACCGAAGGAACCGGAGCCAGGCCAATTGAAACATCAAACGTTACAGTGCATTACGAAGGTACACTGATTGACGGTACTGTATTTGACAGTTCATACGAATCCGGCGAGCCCATTTCCTTCCCTCTGAATGGTGTAATTCCAGGTTGGACTGAAGGTCTTCAGCTTATGACTGTTGGATCAACTTATAAATTGTACATTCCTTCAGGACTGGGTTATGGCCCCAGAAGCTCTGGCCCCATTCCTGGAAATTCAGTACTTACTTTTAAAGTAGAATTGCTGGAAATTGCTGCTGCTGAATAATTTATTGACTGGTCCCAGGACCCTGAACCTAAAAAAGGCTGTACACATATGCGTACAGCCTTTTTTTTGTCCATAGAGATGGAATTTGGCTTTCTTCAATAAAAACACTCTTCAAGGTGCAAAAGTATTCATCAAGATTTGGTTACTTTGGCACTCAATATATTTTCCAATTTTAAAAGAACATTCTATGAGCTTCGAGATTAGCGGCCGACTGGCAGAAAGATTCGAAACCCAAAAGGTCTCAGACAGATTTCAGAAACGCGAATTTATCCTAGAAATAAAATCGACTGGCAATACCGGGTATGAATTTGTTGACTTTATCAAATTCCAGGCAACCCAGGATAAATGCTCCCTTCTTGACCAGGTCAATGTTGACGATGAGGTAAAAGTATCATTCAACCTCAGGGGTCGTAAATGGGAGAAAGACGGTCAGGTTTCTTATTTCACCAACCTTGAGGCGTGGAGAATCGAGAAAGTTCAGAACGATTCAAGTGCTTCTTCCGCAGGTTCTTCAGCACCAGGACAGGATAGTTTCTCTACTCAGGATGCGCCGATTCCGACTGCTCCTCCCGAAGATAATTCCGGTGTTGATGATTTGCCTTTTTGAAAACGTGAAAACAATAGCTTACCCCTAAGCTGGCAAAACATCTTTCCGGTTATTTCTCTTCTTTCTTCTCTATCTCGGCTACAATCCCTAGTGTATTACCCGATTGGTAATATTTAGGAGTAACCATCCTAACTGGTATTGAGAACTCTATGGTAGTACCTTTAAACGAACTGTCACTTACTGTGACTTCTCCACCCATGGCTTCTGCCAATCCCCTGGCCAGTTTATAGCCAAGACCGATTGTATCGGAGGTATTGTACCAGTCCTCTTCTATTACATCTGTTTCAAAGACCTTCCTGGCTCTATCCTGTAGCAACATGCTGCTGCTATCTTTCACGGTGAAAACCAGTGTTTTTTTGTCGGCGAACGATACGCCAAATTCAACGACTCCCTTTTTTGTTTGGGTCAGGGCATTGTCTAACAAGCAATTTAATGCACGAGACAGGCGCTCTTTGTCAGCAATGATCTTCGCTTCTTTGATGCTCTCTCGAACATTGACCAGAAACGCGATCCTTTCCCTGTTTACCCTGTATCTGTCCATATTGAAATGGTTGTAGAGCTCTTTCACCAGTGGATAAACATCCACCTCATCTTCACTCAATTTAAGAGCCCCCGTTTCGATCAGTGTCAGATCTATAAGGTTGTCCATCATGTTTAAGAGCGAATTGCTGTTCCT
>JAOZLK010000376.1 GCA_029934875.1 Bacteroidales bacterium
TCTTTATATCCACCCGTGAATATAAGCCTGCCCTGCTCGTCGAAAGTACTTTTCATATCGAGCAATTCTCTCATATCCTCATCTATCTCCTCTTTTATCTCGCCGCGCTCATAGCGCATAGCTGTCACAACTACCCCTCTTACATCAAATTCACGATAGTAGCCATGCAGTTGATCGTCAAGAAAATGTTCTTCCATTTTAACAGACCCATTCTCATAATATTCCCGATAGCTTCCCTGCTTTCGACCCACCTTATCGGTCCGGTTTATTCTTTCCCTGTTTATCAGATAGTTGTCCTTATACTCCAGGACAGAAATAATGACACTATCCTTGCTAAACTCCCTTGCCTGTCCATGTTTGCTGTTAGATTTGAAGTATATCATTTCCTTCAATTCACCGGTGGGATAGTAGTAAAAAGAGTTTCCCTCCTTTAATCCATTCACATAGAGTTCCCTGGATATTATTGTGGCCTGTCCAGGATTAAGCGGATTGTCGTAAATGTATGTAATAGAAAAGCCATTTTTCTCCCCGAGGTTGTAACTGATGCTTTGCAGAAGTTCTCCTGCCTGCTTGTAAAAATTCCAAATGCTGTCAAGAAGAAAGTTTGTTCTTCTTCCTTCCGATTTTATAAGTCCCGAAACAAAATAAGTGGTCCAGTACCCGTCGGGTTTCCCATCTTTCATGGTTCCTTCGCTGGATACCTGTCCGTTGGGATAGAAAAACTGAACAAAATCACTCTCAGATTGAATATTCTGTGCGCTAAGCGACGGCAACACTAGCATGCAGAATAGCAACAACAGTAAAACTCTGAAATAACATTTGATCTTCATAAATCAACTACATCTTCAATTTCTTTGAAATCTCCAGCATTCTTACGATGGATCCTCTTGCCTTATCCATCAATTCCTGCTCCAAAGTTATCTCCGGAAGCTCATACTTCAAAGTATTATATATCTTTTTCACCGATATAAGCTTCATAAAAGCACAATCATTACATGCACAGGTAGAATCCTTGGGTGGCGCTGCTATGAAATGCTTTTCAGGACTCTTCAATCTCATCTGGTGAAGAATTCCTGATTCGGTCGCCACAATATACTCAGTTCCACTATCTGTTACCGTATAATTCAACAGTGAAGTGGTACTTCCTATGTGATCGGACACGAGTAATATGGGTTTTTCACATTCGGGATGAGCAATGATCTGGGCATCTGGATGCTCCTTTTTTAATTCCAGTATTCTCTCAAGACTGAATTCTTCATGAACATGGCAGGCACCATCCCAGATTACCATATCTCTTCCGGTTTCGCTTTTGATATATGATCCCAGGTTTCTGTCAGGAGCAAAAATAATCTTCTCATCCTCCGGAAGACTTTTTATAATTTCAAGTGCGTTTGTAGATGTACAAATAATGTCTGTCATGGCCTTGATCTCGGCTGTTGTATTCACATAGGAAATAACAGTATGGCCGGGGTACTTCTTTTTAAATGCAGCAAAGGCTTCCGGAGGACATGACTCGGCGAGGGAACAGCCTGCCTGCAAATCAGGAATCAGCACCTTTTTATCAGGAGCAAGAATTTTAGCGGTTTCGGCCATGAAATGAACGCCCGCAAAAAGAATAATATCTGCATCCGTTTCAGCTGCCTGCTGAGACAATCCTAGGCTATCTCCCACAAAATCAGCGATATCCTGTACTTCACTGTCCTGGTAAAAATGAGCCAGTATGACTGCATTTTTATCCTTTCTCATTTGCTTAATCTCTTCTAGCATATCTACAGATTTATCCACCTCCATATCTATAAATCCTTTATTATCTATATTGAGATTATTAACAATATTCATAATTACAATTATATTATAAAAAGTTTAAATCTAATCTTAAATGATGATGTTATCCGGTTTATTCTGTTTTTAAAAAACAGATTATATCTTTGCAATTCTGACAAATGAAAACATAATGACATTATATTAACAATACTTGATTATGTTAAGTTCTGAATTCCCATGTTTTAGAGAATTATTCAACAATTGTTAATAGCCACACATCTTCAAAAAAGCAATACATCTTCAAAGATAGTTACTGTTGACAATCTGTTTATCAAATCTGGTATTTATTGAGAAAAAAGGGACTTTTAAGCGGGATTGTTAAAATGAAGTAGTTTTTCAGAACGAATCAACAACATATTAACTACTCTGTTGTTAAAAACATGAATAAGATAATGATGAAAACAAAAATAGCCATTGCTTCTGATCATGCAGGATACAAAATGAAACAAAGCATCATTGAAGATCTTGAAAAAAAGGGGTATGGAGTGTTTGACTATGGCACAGGTTCGGAAAATAGCGTTGATTACCCGGACTATGGTCACCTCGTGGCTGAAGCAGTTGAAAGTGGTAAGTATACAGTGGGAATCTCTCTTTGTGGAAGTGGCAATGGAATCAACATGGTAACCAATAAGCACCAGGGCATAAGGGGAGCGCTTTGCTGGAACCGGGAAATTACAATCCTGGCCAGGAAGCATAACGATGCCAATATCTGCTCCATCCCTGCGCGCTTTGTGGAACTGGATACGGCCCGGGATATTGTAAACTTGTTTCTTGGCACTGCCTATGAAGGAGGCAGGCACCAGCAGAGAATAGAGAAAATACCTCTTTAGCTATATGTTATCAACTACCAGTAAATATGCAATCAGGGCTGTGATTTATGTTGCCCTTTATGCAAGTCCCGAGAATAAAAAAGGTCTTAAGGAGATTTCCACGGAACTTGGTATACCCCAACCCTTTCTCGGTAAGATTATGCAGGTACTTTCCCGCCAACAAATACTTGACTCAAGCAAAGGACCTCACGGTGGCTTTACCCTAAAAAAAGCAGCCATTGATATTTCTCTCATGGAAATCGTCGATATTATTGATGGTACGGAAGCCTTTAATCAATGCCTGATCAGGACCTCTGTATGCAGCAACGAGTCTCCATGCAGCCTTCATGATAAAGTAGCTCCCTATCGCGAAGGACTGAGAAGAACGCTGCTAACCGAAACCATTGCTGATTTAGCCTCCGAATTCAGAAAGGGAAATGAACGTATCAGGATATGAAACGTCGAAAAAAGGAATAGGTCAGCCAGGCACCTGCCAGGCCAAAAAAATTGGCAACCTCATCAAACCACTCGGCAGCACGTGAAGCCACCACCGTTGCCTGGAGTATCTCCATCAGGGTGCTGAGGCTAAACAGAAGAAAAAGAAGGAGAAACTCTTTAGGGAAACATTTTTGCTTACAGCGCCTTTCCAGGAGAGCCACCAGTCCCAGTGCACCATACATTCCCATGTGAACTACTTTATCAAGGAAGGGGATGGAATAAAGACGCGTTTCAGGCATGCTGCTGCTGGGAACTAAGCTGAGCAATACAATAAAACCCGCAAGAAGAATGGAGAATTTGTATTGGAACAAGTATTTTAGCATGGCAGGATTCAAAATAATTGCACAAAGATGAAAATTTTTTATTAATGATCAGAAGTGTGGGTGGCATCTATATCCATATTCCATTTTGCCGGCAGGCTTGCCGTTATTGCGATTTCTATTTCATTGTTAGCTCTCAGTACCAGGATCAGTTTACCGAAATGCTATTAAAGGAGATAGAGTCGGGGGCTACTGAGCAAGTGGGAAAGCGGATGCAAACACTCTATTTAGGAGGAGGAACCCCCTCATTATTGTCGGCAGAGAATCTTCAAAAAATAGTGCAGGGAATAAGGAGTGGCTATGCTTTCTCGGAGGATGCAGAGATGACCATTGAATGCAACCCGGATGACCTGGATGATTCAAAACTTGAAAAACTTCGGGAACTGGGATTTAAGCGGATCAGCATTGGAATTCAGTCTTTCCAGGAAGAGGATCTGACCCTGATGCGTCGGTCACACTCGGCCTCCCAGGCTGCTATTTCAGTTCAGAAGGCTGTTTCTGCGGGCTTCAGTAACATTACAATTGATCTTATATACGGTATTCCGGGTCAGACATCCGAGCACTGGAGGGACAATATTTTAAGGGCTTTGGATCTTCCGGTGAATCATATTTCGGCTTATCACCTCACCTTTGAATCGGGAACCGTATTTGATCACTGGAGGAAAAAAGGCAGAATAGCTCCTGTTGGTGAAGACGAGAGCGTTAAGATGTACCGTTTGCTCAGAAAAGAACTTAGCGGTGCCGGTTTTGAACACTATGAGATCTCAAGTTTTGCGAAAGAAGGCTTTAGATCACGCCACAACCAGATCTATTGGTCGGGCGAAGCCTACCTGGGTTTTGGTCCTTCGGCCCACTCTTTTAATGGAAGCAGTCGTTACTGGAATGTGGGCTCTTTGAAAAAGTATATGAAAGCACTGGCTGCTGGCGAGGCAATTAGTGAAAAGGAAGACCTAAGTGCAAGAGAACAGTACCACGATTATCTGATCACTTCGCTAAGAACCAGGGAGGGGGCGGATCCAGGGATTATTGGGACTCGTTTCGGAAAAGAGGTAGAGGATCATTTTCAGCTCAGGGTAGATAAATTTCTGAAGGAAGGCCTGATGATTGATCTGGGCGAAAGGAAGGCCATTGATCCGGATGGATGGCTGCTGGCCGATCACATCATGAGAGAATTATTCCTCGGCTAATTATATAAGAATGACTGATGGCCAATTCAGGCATGCTATAGCTTGAGAACTCGGGATGTACCTTCACACTTTCCAGCTCCTGGAGGTTTCCCTCCCTGATTTCCTCATGGCTGACGGGCAGGCCGGCCTGATGATACATTTCAAGGTAATCGCGATGTCGAAGCCGGTTTTGTGGCTGGATGCTATTATCCAGGATTCTCCAGGTTTTACTACTGAATTTCAAGAAATTATAGATTGTTATGCTGGAGTCAAAATGGGCGAAATGGTCAGACATATCAATAAAATGACTCATGGCACCTCCTGGTTTCATCACCCTTTTAAATTCCAGCAGGATATTTTCGAGTATTTCCCTGGGAATGTGCTCAAAGGTATTGTTGGAACAGATGAAATCCACTGATTCTTTTTCCAGGGAAAGTTTGCGGGCATCTGCCACCAGGGGAGTAAAGCCAAGCAGCTGGTTAATGTCATCCTTG
>JAOZLK010000377.1 GCA_029934875.1 Bacteroidales bacterium
ACTTCAGAATCATCACTTTGAATAAGTTCTGCTGTACATTCCCTTTCCCAATCGTAGCCATGCCCCCATGCATTTACATAGATGCCGGTCTGGCTGTCGAAGAGGTGGTCAATATCGGTAACAATAGACAGGGAGGGTATATTCTTTAGAGAAGGTATCACCTTGCCATTGTAAGATGGATTATCATCGATTCTTTGGTCCATTTCAAGGTCAATAGTCTGGCCATTTACATTGTAATCCGGCCATTCTCCGCCCGGATAGGCCTGAGCTAAGACTTCATCCTCGAAAATGAAGGTTCTGGCTTCAGGATAAGAAGGCAATATCCCGTCTGTACCGGCTGATGCCCTGACGATCACTGCAGGGGTTGTATCACGGTTGGCGGTGCTTTGCGGGTTAATCAGGATGCTTGCCCCAGCCTGGGATATAAGGGCAGTCTCAGAATCCTGGGGATTACTGCCATCAAGGGTGTAATATACATTCCAGGCAGGATCTCCAGCTGTGATCTCCAGGGTAAAAGTCTGGGTGTAAAAACCTGATTCTGCACTGAAATTGAGGCCGATGCTATCCTGGAAAACGGGCTCCTCGGTTTCTGCACCAATGGCCATGTTGTAAAGGAAATCGGTACTCTCAAGGCTGATGTTAAATCCCTGTATAGCCAGGGTATTTTCTCCGTCCACAAGATTTGCCTCTGCAGGGGAAAAACTGAAATCTTCCGGAATGCCCGATTCATGCATGTCTGTTGCGAAGGCATCCTGGGAAGGAATAGGGGGAGCATTCTTGCTCAAAATCTGCTGCCCATTGATCCATACTATAAATCCATCATCATAATCGATGGAGAAAAGCAGGCGATCTATCAGATCGACATTACTGGCAGTAAAAATTGCCCGCATGTAAAGCACAGAGTAGTTATTCTGCATATCTGACAGGAGCGTGCCCCCATCTTGATCGCCATACCTGAAAGGGGCGTTGCCCGTATTCCACCCGGAGTCGTCGAAAGCTTCATTCATCCATCCGGCATCCAGGGAAGATGCCTCGCTTGCTTTCAGATAGCGGAAGGCGGATCCGGAGGGGAAATTAACCTGGGCCTTCAGCTGGATGATGCTGAATAAAAGGAGGCCGATGCATATTAAAAGAGAGGGTGCAAATTGTCTTCTGATCATATAAATTTAATTGAACGGCAAAGATGTAAAAATGTTACCAAAATTATTCCAAATAAGCAGCCAAAAGTCTGCAATTTGATACTTAATTCAAAGTATTGGATGTTTTGTACAAGTGTTACGATATATTTGCAGACGAAATTTTAAAGGGATTGCTTGCAATGATGAAAAGTCATATTTACTCAGGGAAACTGGCCTTATCGGGCTTTCTTCTTTCACTTTCATTCCTGGTATCGGGACAGGGCTACCTGCATGCCGATGGTAAAAGGATTGTGGACGGGGCAGGGGAAAATGTAATCCTGAGGAGCATAGGAACAGGAAACTGGATGCTCCAGGAGGGCTACATGATGCGTACAGCCGGGGTTGCCGGAACCCAGCATGAATTCAGGGCTAAGTTGATCGGGAGCATCGGCGAGGCAAAAACAGACAGTTTCTATACGGTATGGCTGGAGAATCATTTTACCCGGGCCGATGTGGACTCCATGGCTTCCTGGGGCTTCAACGCCGTGCGGGTAGCAATGCATTACAAGTGGTTTACCCTGCCCATTGAGGATGAACCGGTTCCAGGTGAACAGACCTGGCTGGACAGGGGCTTTGAAATGATGGACTCTCTCCTGGCCTGGTGCAGCGACAAGGAAATGTACCTGATCCTGGATATGCACGGGGCCCCGGGAGGACAGGGAAAAAATGCTGATATTTCAGACTATGATCCCAGCAAACCCTCTCTCTGGGAGAGCGAAGACAATAAGGATAAGTTTGTAGCCCTCTGGCAAGGCCTGGCAGCGCGCTACAGTGATGAGCCATGGATTGGGGGATACGACCTTATCAATGAAACCAACTGGCCCTTTCCCGAAGGAAACAACAGCCAGATGAGGTCCCTGTACATGCGCACTACTGACTCCATTCGCGCACATGATCAAAATCACATCATTTTTATTGAAGGAAACTCCTTTGCAAATGACTTTTCAAGATTGACACCGCCCTGGGATCCCAATATGGCCTATAGCTTTCACAAGTACTGGACCTATAATAATCCCGATGCGCTGAACTGGGTGACCGAAATGAGGGACCGGTACAATGTGCCCATCTGGAACGGTGAAACGGGTGAGAACTCTACCACCTGGTTCAGGAACCTGGTTAAGCTGCATGAGGATCAGAACATAGGATGGTCCATGTGGCCGGTGAAAAAAACGGGGATCAACAATGTGCTGAGTGCCGAAACAAATGATGATTACCTGCAACTGGTCGATAACTGGAAGGGTATCGGACCCATGCTTTCTGAAGAGGAGGCCTTCCAGGCGGTACTCACCTTTGCCGATAATCACCGGATCGAAAACTGCACTTATCACAGGGATGTGATAGATGCCTTGATCCGCCAGCCACATAGCACAGAGACTTTGCCCTTCAAAATCCGAAGCACCGCTGATACCATTTTTGCTTCAGATTATGATCTTGGCCGGAATAATTATGCCTACCTGGATATGGACACAGCCGACTATCATGGTGAGGGACAGGATTTCACCGCATGGAACCAGGGTTGGGCTTATCGAAGTGACGGTGTGGATGTTCAGGTCTGCAACGATCCCCTGCTCACAAACGGTTATAATGTGGGATGGACTGAAACAGGCGAGTGGCTTGCTTATACCATGAAAAGTGACTCAGTGGCAAGCTATTCAATGGAAATCAGATCTGCATCCGGGGCAGGTGGTGCAAGAATTCTTTTAGAGGTGAACGGAGCAGTTGCCTCAGGTGAATTGACACTACCCGGTACCGGGGGATGGGAGAACTGGCGCAGCACGGAGTTCGAGACTATCATCCTGCCAGAAGGGGATATACAGGTCAAGATTTTCTTTGTCCGGGGTGGCTCCAATCTGAACTATTTCAGGTTCTTTAATCCCGTGGCTACGGACTCAATTCCCTTTGCTTATTTATCAGCCAGGACTGCAGAATTGGAGAATGTGGTCTATATTTCCCTGAACAAGACTGTCACTTCGGGGGCCCTGTCGCTTTCCGATTTCACCCTTTCCCAGGGTGGATCTGAACTCGTTCTTGATGATGCCAGGGTGAACGAGGAAAACAGTAAGGAGCTGGTTCTTACTTCATCAACACCACTTTTATATGGCAAAACAATACAAATTTCCTATACAGGTTCTTCCATCATGCACCTGGAGGAAGTGCTGGCGGTTTTTGATTCTGAAAAAGTAAATAATATGATGGCAAGGCATTTCGCTGTTCCAGCAAGAATTCAGGCCGAGTATTTCTATGTGAATAAGGGCCTGGTGCTTGAGGAGTGCTCTGAAGGGGGATACAATACCGGGTATGCAAATGTGGGTGATTACCTGGACTATATTCTTTATGTGGAGGAAGAGGGTGACTATCAGATGGATTTCAGAATTGCCACAGAAAAGACAGGAGCAAGGCTGAGTGTACAGGCCGATTACGGGGAGGGATTTGAAACTTTGCAGAATGTAACATTTGCCCGGACGGGTGGCTGGCAGACCTGGACAACACAGAGTTATCCGGTGCACCTTAAGGTTGGAAAATATATGCTAAAACTCCTGGTTACCGGGGCAGAACACAACCTGAACTGGTTCCAGTTTAAAAGTACAGTGGGCGTTTCCCATTCAGAGGCGCCGGCAACATTTAGCCTGTACCCAAATCCCACCTCAGCTTCAACAACATTGAAGGTGGAAGGACTTAAGCTGCCTGTGAAGGTGGATATTCTGGATCTGCAGGGCAGGCTGGTGTACCAGGACCTGGTGAAGGACCCTGAACACAAGCTGGATATTTCAAAGCTCCCGGCAGGCCTGTATTTTGTACGCCTGGGAGAGGAGGGTAGCCTGGGTGTTGAGAAGCTAATCCTGAACTAGAACAGGGTATAGATAAAGGGAGCAATGGCACTGCCGCTGCTCAGTACGATGATAGTGCCAAAGAGGAGCAGGATGACAATCAAGGGGATCAGCCATATCTTTTTTCTCTCTCGCATATAACTCCACAGGTCTCTTAAGAATTCCATATAGGTTTAATTTTTTAGCGAATCATATAAGCTTATAAAGGCCGGATCAAAGCGGAATTCGTCATAAACACGCTCAAACTGCTCGCGGGACTCATTCATTCTTCCCTCCTGTAAATAGATTTCACCCATGTAACGGCGCGCTACATGGGAATCATAAATATCCAGCGATTTTTCCAGGATAACAAGGGCCTCATCTGCCCTGTCTTCCTTTATTAACTGAAGAGCCTCTTCAACCTGTCTCCTTGATTTATGGGGTACATAATTGAGGTAGGTATAAGATATGGGCGGGATCTTTAAATAGCGCTCACCATTGTATTTTCTGAGCTGGTTTGCAAGAGCTATGGCATCCTTCTCCTGGCCTCCGTACAGCGCAGAAATATATATTTTACCGAGTATTTTAAGCTTTTCTTCCTCATCGGGGCTGGTGGAAAAGGCTTCCTCAAAACTCTTCCTTGCATTGCCGTAGTCACCCTTGATCAGATAAATTTCACCCATCCTGTAGTGGGCGTAGGAGGATGATTCCAGGGCGAGTGATTGTTTAAAATAGCCCAGGGCAAGGGGCAAATCTCCCAGCCAAATCAGGGAAGAGGCTGCATCGCGGTAGTTCACAGCCAGGTAGGGGTTCGTATAAAGCAGGGCATTGAATTCCTCAAAAGCTTCTTTATGATGGCCCAGGTCCTGGTATTTCCTTGCCAGTTCGAGTCTCAGGTCGGCAAGGGAAAGGGTAGGGTCCGTAAATGCGCGAAAAGCAATGGAGTCGTGCTCAGAAACAGGGCGATAGTTTGTTCGGTAGTCCCTGGTTTCGGCATCAGCTGTTACAAAGGGCCACTGTTTTTTCAGGTTAGTTATCCGGTGAAAAGCCTGAAGGGTGTCCAGTACTGTATAGCCCCAGTTAAGCATATGATATTCCGAGGAGTGAATACCTTCCTCT
>JAOZLK010000378.1 GCA_029934875.1 Bacteroidales bacterium
TTACTGATAGACTATCATCAAAAGGTGAGTTATAATCAATTTGATATACGTCTTTATATGTGTGTCCCAATATCTCTAGGGTGTCCCCATTAGTATTTGCAGTATTAATATGTGCATTATCAAAATTCTTATCAGAGTATTCTCTAATGACAGTGATTTCGCTGGGTGCAGCCAAAAATACGAAGTAGTCATTATTTTCACAGCTCCACATGTTAATCCGGTACTTAGCGGCATATAGCTGTATATAAGAATTGCATCTATCATGTAATTCATCAACCGCGCCAATATAATCCCTAGAACATACTGGGTAAATTTCAAATTTATCTAGTTCAGGGCTATAAAAAACTATTGTATCGTGCTCATCCCAGTACCTAAGTGTTCCTTCTGGAGGATATACGTCCTCATATTCAGGACAGCATGTAACCAAGACTAGTGCAAATACAAAGCCGCCAAGAATTATCCATATTTTATAGTTCATAATTATATAATTTGCGTAAGTTGAGAAAGAAATTTTAAGGCATTAGAAAACTGTGAATGTGGCTAAATTGCATAATTATCAATGTTATACTAGCCTACTTCAGTGTTTCTATCTTATCCATTTTAATCAGCATTAATTCCAATTCATTAATTCGTGTTTCTTGCTCCTTAATAGCCTCCACCAGATATGGAATGAGTCCAATATAATTTACAGATAAGAGCCCCTCTTCATCTTCGTATACTAAATCTGGTAGAATTTTCTGAAGTTCTTGTGCAGAGAATCCGGCATATGGAATATCGTCTTTATCTTCTTTGAATTTGTATGTTAATCCTTCCAATTTCTTCAGTTTCTCCATGGAGGATCCAGAATCTTTTATTTTTGATATATCCTTCTTTAGAGTTATATCTGAATTAAACCATTCCCCTTTTATGTAGATTTCTTCATCAAATTTGTAGTAACTTCTATCAGTAAAAAAATAGATATATGAAGTAGGGCCACAATTGATATTGAACTCTCCTAGATCGAACTCATATTTTATATCTGTAGTACCATAATAGCCATCAGTAACAGTCAAAGCCAGACCTTTCATTTCAATGGCGTCGGTAAATAAGTCATTGGTATAGACTTCCTTCCATCTATGAGGACCTCCCTGGTCAGGTGCCATTCCTAAACTATACGTATTGTCCGCAAATGGTACTAGGTTCGATTTTACTTTGCCCGAAATCCCTAAAGTAAGATAAGAAGCATCTAATTGAGTAGCATAAAGATTTTGCCATTTATTATTTGAAGCCCCCAAATCATAAGGGTTGCCTGTATTTGGGATTATATTACTGCTAATACTTCCATCAAATGTTACCGAAGTGCCAAAGGTTGTTGGATAATGGAGTTTTATCTTATCAGCACCAGGATCAACTGTTGAACCAATTGAAACACCACCATCACCGTGTATTATTATTTTGTTATCAAGGTTGACCGTTCCTTCTACATCAACTGACCCAATTATATCAACATCTCCATTTACATCCAAAGGAATGTCAATTACTGTCTTTTCAAAGTTGGGATCGACATCTGAACCAATAGAAATTCCACCAGTATTATGAAGCTTAATTTGAGCATCCATTCTACCACCGTAAAGAATAATTGCGACTAATAAAAAGATAATCCGTGTTTTCATGAAAAAAGGGTTTTATTATGAATCGTATAAAATTATTTCAGAATGTATTTGGAGTATGCAAGGAGGATTATAGATACGAAATGGTATTATATTACCTGAAAAGAATGAGGGTTTTTCAGTAGTAGAGAGTTGTGGGTGCCCTTGTTGAATGTGTCAGTAGTAAAAATAGGGAACAGATATTCCTGAATCAATAGTTGTTAATAACAAGCATTTTGCTAAATACTACTGCTATGGAAATAATTCTCCTGTAAACCTCTTTGAGGTTTATTCCATAAAACAGGAAATCGTTACCCGAATTATGTATGTTGCAGAACATGTTTGTCATTTTGTTATCCACAATAAGAGAAAAATACCTGGAAGAGGTTCAAAATTCGGTAAGCGCTTTCAGGAAGGTTAAAAGCCAGTTAACCGCTACATTGGAGCTTCTTAAAGAGGGCGATGGATCAAGTGAATTAATCAGGACGGGGGAAGAAGCGCTGACTTCCATAAATATGTGGGAGGAGAAATTAATCGAACCAGAAAGAAAAGTTTTCCAGGATGTGATTAATTTCGAAAATCGTCTTATCTCGGAACTTAATATCTTACGAATGCGGGCCGATTCCTACGACCCCAGGATCAGCGAGGGAATCACCCTGAGAGTAAATGAATTAAACGACACCTGGATGGAGCTGAGCCAGGAACAGGAAGAGATCATCAGTGGGCCTCTGGCCTCTTTCAATAAGCTCTACAAACAGGAAAAAATACCGGCTATTTTGATCCCGGAAATGAAATAAGTTAAATTTTTATCATAAAATATTAACATTTCATGTAATTTTTAGTATGTTTGGTCAAATTTATGACCGACAGCCATGAATTACACACAAGCAGAATTAACACTTCAGTCCGCTCCCGCAAGGAGCCGGAAAACCGGATCTGCGTTTAGATCAATTCTACGACAGGATCCCAGCCTTGTACTCCAGTTACTTCTGACCTTGCCTGTGATTTTCGGGGGTGTACTCTTGCACCTGAATGCTGTTCAATGGATTCTTGTGGGTTTTGTAACCCTGCTCTATCTTGGCGCTTTTGTAATGCGCACGGCATCATTGCTCCAGATCAAACATGACACCTCTCTTTCAGCTTTCCATATAAGCAGGATAAAGGCCATGGGCAATGCAATCTTAACGGTCACAGCAGGAGCATCTCTGATTACCTACATGCTGGTTTTTGTTCCGATCGTCCTTACCCTGGTATAAAAAGCTCTTTGCCTCCTATTTCAATAGTTTTTCAGCCACTTGCACTGCAAGTGGATACCTTCCAAAGGGTGCACTTACCTGTATTCCATTAGCAAAAGAGAGGACCTTATCCACCATAGATTGAGCAATCTCGATTCCCGCTTTCAGCTGATCCTCCTTATTATCAAACCTGGCCATATGGGCAATCACTGAATCGGGTACAAATACACCCGGAACCTCGTTTTTCATAAACTCGGCATTCCTGAGACTGACCAGCGGCCATATACCCGCAATCATATAAAGGTCACCCAGGTCGGCCTTTTCCATAAAGACCTCCAGCGAATCAATATCAAAAACAGGTTGGGTAATGATGTATTCGGCCCCTGCTTCCTTCTTCAGCCCCAATCGCCTGATCTCATTTTCCAGGTTCACACTGTTGGGATCCACTCCGACACCGGTAAAAAAGGAGGTGGGTTCTCCAATGCGCTTCTCACCCACATCAATACCGTGGTTCAGGTTGTTGATCAGGTGAACCAGGCCTATGGCATCAATATCAAAAACTGCAGTGGCCTGTGGATAATCGCCAATCATAGGCGGATCGCCCGTTATGGCGAGGATGTTCCTTGCTCCCAAAACTGTTGCACCCAACAGATCGGACTGCATTCCCAGGAGGTTCCTGTCCCTGCAAGTATAGTGTATTACCGTTTCGATACCCACTTTTTGCTCAATCAAGACCGAAAGCGCCAGGCCGGTCATCCTTGCAGATGCCCTTGGTCCATCAGGAATATTGATTGCATCCACCCCACTCTCTTTCAGGAGGATGGCCCCTTCCAGCGATTTCGTGGTATCGGTACTCCTGGGAGGAACCATCTCTACCAGTACCACCTGTTTACCAGAGGATATCTTCTTTGCAAAATCAGACTTCTCTGCCTGGGGAACAGGTTCGGGCAGAGGCTCCTCACTCTGGGGCCTCACTCCAATGTTTATGGAGTGCTGAATGCGGGTTTGCTTCATGGCCAGGGCATTGGCCATCTTAGAGATATGTTCCGGGGTGGTTCCACAACAACCACCAAGCATTCTTACTCCCTTGTCAATAAATCGCTTGGTGTACACAGAAAAGTATTCAGGTGTACTGAGATAGATCATCCGGCCATCGGTATACTGCGGACGGCCCGCATTAGGCATGATGCAGATGGGTTTATCCGACACTTCTATCATATGCTCCACAAAATCGAGCATGGGCTTGGGCCCAACAGTACAGTTCAGGCCGATCACAGTAGCCTCGCTCTTGAGCAGGGTCCGTGTAATATCCTCCAGGTCCAGGCCGTACCTGGTTTTTCCATCCTCACCCACGGTCATCATGGCCACCACCGGCAGATCAGATATACTCCTGATGGCCTTTATGGCCTGTTCCATTTCCCGGATATCCTGGATCGTCTCTATGATAAAAAGATCAACACCTGCCTTGTTCAGGTATTCTGCCTGCTCCTGGTATGCTTCAAAGACCTGTTCAACAGAAATTTCTCCCCAGGGTTCAAGTTCCTCTCCAACAGGACCCAGGCTTCCTGCCACATAGGCGTTTTCGCCTGCAGCCTCCCTGGCCATTTCCACTCCCTTACGATTAATATCCTCGATCTGATCCTGAAGGTTGTGGGTTTTAAGCTTGAAGCGGTTGGCCCCATAGGTATTGGTTTCTATTACCTTGGAACCCGAACGGATATAATCTTCATGTATGGACCTGATCAGATCGGGTCTGGACAAATTCAGCTCATCGTAGCACTTATCTATAAAAACACCTTTCTCGTAAATCAGAGATCCCATGGCGCCATCAAGCAGCACCAGGTTCTCCTGGATATATTCATTAAATGGAATCATGGCACAAAAGTAATGTTTTTAGGACTGATTGGTTCCGGAAAGCAGGTATTCCATCCGCCTCTTCACCTGGGGATCCTCAGCTACTGCCGGAGCAAGTTTCAAGTGGCTCAGATCAAAATTATACCCGTTTTTGCTATCCCTCAACAACACCACTGAATTAAGGATCAGCAAGGCCTCAAGTGCATCATTGCTCTCCTCAAGTGCCTGCACCATTACAGGAGAAGGATTCTTCATCCCGGTCAAGCCAAGAAACTCAGCTGCACGGGTCCTGACCAGCAAATTTTCATGCCGGCTCAGATTTATAGCAGCAGAGAAGAATTCGCCGGCCTGGCGTCCGAAACAGGAACAAACGATCAATCCCCAG
>JAOZLK010000379.1 GCA_029934875.1 Bacteroidales bacterium
GCTGATCTTCAATGTGAAACATCTTGGGAACAGAGGGTCCGTATACATCAGCATCAATCAATCCAACCTTAAAACCTTTCTGCCCCAGGGCCACAGCAAGATTGGCCGCTATGGTTGACTTTCCAACACCACCTTTGCCGGAGGCTACAGCCACAATGTTCTTAACTCCCGGGAGAACTTCACGGGGCGGCGGAGCTTCGGGAACCATCACCTGGACATGAGCCGGATTCAGGGTTCCCTCTCCAAAGGTGTGATTAATGGCTTTCACACAAGCCTTTTTGATGGACTGAATAAAGGGATCGTTGGCACGACTAAATTGCAGTGAAAGCCAGAGTTCATCCTCCCGGTAAACCAGCTCTTGCACCATGCCCATTGCCAGGATTCCCTCCTTGGTCTCAGGGTGCCTGATGGCCGCAAGTGCCGCCATTATCTTCTCTTGTTCTATCTTCATACTGCTTCTTAATAGGAGCACAAAGATAGCTATTTTTTATTTAGATTAAGTTATAATAAGCCCAACTCACGAACCGGATCCCAGAATAAGTCCTCGAAGTTTACAATGCGGTTTTCGACCACAAGGGCCCCTTCATTTTCAAGTAACTCCTGCATAATATTTTTTCCCTGAAAATGGTGTTTCCCCGTAAGGAGGCCCTTCCGGTTCACCACCCTGTGGGCCGGAATGAACTCGGGGTGGGTGTGGCTCTGATTCATGGCCCATCCCACCATCCTGGCCGCACCCGGGGAACCCAGGTAGGCTGCTATGGCTCCATAGGTGCTTACCCTTCCGGGAGGGATCTGCAATACCACCTGGTAGACACGCTCAAAAAATCCTGTGTCACTCATGAGGCAAGGCCTTTATTTTTTTTCCGGATGGCAGGCGAAAGCGTATGTATTTGATCTTTATTCCTTCCGCCCTGAACTGCTTTTCATAGAAGGTTCTTATGCTAACGGTCTCATCGCTCCGGCCGGTCTGGTCAAGGTCATCTGTGCACCAGTCGATCTCCAGCATATTTAACTTTGCAAGCTCCCTGGTATATTCATATAGCGCCAGGTTGTCGGTTTTCAGATTTACGAAGCCCCCATCCTTTAAAAAGTGCCTGTAATAATTGAGGAAGGTATCCCCGGTAAGTCTCTTTTTCTGACGCCGTTTCTTGTCCTGGGGATCGGGAAAAGTAACCCAGATCTCATCAATTTCGTCCCTGCCAAAGAAAGAGCTAATAAAATCGATACGGGTTCTCAGGAAAGCTACGTTATCCAGGCCCTCCTCATGAGCGGTTTTAGCTCCCTTCCAGATCCGGGCTCCCTTGATATCAAGTCCCATGAAATTTTTTTCCGGGTAAAGCCTGGCCAGTCCGACCGTATACTCGCCTTTCCCGCAGCCAAGTTCCAGTACAAGTGGCCGATCGTTCCCAAAAAGCTCTTGTTTCCACTTTCCCTTGAGTTGATAATCGCGCTGATATCCTTCCTCAAAGGCCGGCTGGATCACCCTGTGAAGACTTTCCAGTTCGCGGAACCTTTTTAATTTGTCCTTTCCCAATCTACTCGGGTATTATTCGTTCAATCCGAACCCCCACATCGCTTACCGGAAGTTCGGCCTTTCGCATGGCCTGTTCAATGGAGAAATTATAATGGCCGGGTAGCCCGAAACGGGTCCGCGATTTATAAAGTAGTCGCAGCTCTCTCAGGTGACCCGTACCTATTCCTGTCCATTTTCCTTCAGGAGTGGCAAGGACCAGGTTAAGCGTATCCCTCCTGAATTGTCCATTGGGGCCTTTCACATTCACAAACATATAGAGATTGCTCATGGGATAATCGGTCGAGTGCCGTACCTGGATAAAAATGTTATTTAGCGATAAAGTGTCGGTGATATCAAACTCAAATACAGCAACATCGTTCCATTTCCAGCTCCCGTTTTCCAGGGATACATATTGGTCGTAAACCATTTCCTTATCACATGAGGTGAGCAGGAGAAGGGAAATTAAAAGGAAGGGGAAGCTCCTTTGGATCATGATTTATTCTGTTGGTTGCGCGGAGGACGGCGCTTTTTCTTTTTCTTCCTGGTCCGGCTGTTTTCAAAGCGGGTAAGGCTCTCTTCTCCGGCACCATCGGTATAATCCAGTTTTTTCTCCTCCTTCAGAGCACTGGATTCGATCAGTTCGTCAGGTAGTTTTCCATCACGGTTCATTTCCATGATCTCGGTAGCCCTCTCCACCGGAACCGGCACAAGTGCCTGCCCCCCTCCGCCTTCATATCCGTACCACATAATTCCACGGTAAACATCGGTCTTTAAAAGGTTTGCATTTCCGGTCACAGTTCTCAAGGGAATACCAGCTTTAGGAAAGCTTCGGCGCGCATCTTCATATCCGGCCAGTTCATAGTTGAGGCAACACTTCAGCTTTCCACACTGCCCGGCCAGTTTCTGTGGATTCAAAGCCACCTCCTGCACCCTTGCCGCATGGGTACTTACTGAAATGAAAGAGGTCACAAAGGTTGAGCAACACAGTTCCCGGCCGCAGGTACCAATACCTCCGATTTTTCCGGCTTCCTGGCGGGCTCCGATTTGTCTCATTTCAATCCGGATTCTGAATGCCTCGGCCAGCACCTTGATTAATTGCCGAAAATCGACTCGCTCATCGGCTATGTAGTAGAAAATTGCCTTGGTATTATCGCCCTGGTACTCCACATCACCAATCTTCATGTTCAAACCCAGGTCATTTGACATCTGCCGGCTGCGAAGCATGGTATCCTTCTCTTTGGAAATGGCCTCTTTCCAATTATCAATATCAACTTCCTTAGCTTTCCTGTAAACCTTCTTAAGCTCTTCCTGCTTGGCATTCCTGGTTTTTGCCCGTTGTCTTTCCACAATCTCACCGGCCAGGGTAACTATTCCTATATCATGGCCCGGAGATGCTTCAACTGCAATAATATCACCCCTTTTCAGGCGAAGTTCATTTACATTTCTGTAAAATCCCTTCCGGGTATTTTTAAACCTGACCTCCACCACCTCGGGAATATCGCTGCCAGAGACCTCTCGCAACCAGTCATATGAATCCAGCTTGCTGCAGGAACTAAAATACAATTCAAGCGCTTCCGAATTCTCACCAGATATCTCCGATTGTTTTGCGCTGCAACAACCTCTTGCCTTCAGGCTTTCCATGATGCAAAAATAGGGATTCGCAATTCTAAAACAAAACTACCCTATTCGGATACTTTGGCTTTCTGCATTAATAGGCGAATCACCTTGATAGAGAGGTCCATAAAAATAATCTTCGGACTCCCGTTTGCCTCAATGTGGTTTGCAGCCAGGGAAAAGGCCTCCGCAAGTTCATGAATATTCCCCTCATGGATGAAGGGACTGAACTTCTCGGAAAACCCGGCCTCCTTTCTTGACATAAAGTTAAGTGCGGCTTGCTTCATATGGAGCATAAAATTCTCCCTCAACAGGCGGAGCGAATAATCCAGCAATTGTTTCTGGCGCTCCCTTCCGGTCCCAGCCACCGCTTCTACCCAGCCATTAATTTCAATGATATCCCTGGCATAGGCCAGGCGCATCATGCGGGTAAACTGCTCAAAATATGTGAGTTCCTGCTCATCTTTTCGCAGGGTGGTAAGGGCTACATTGAAGTTGCCATTGGCCCTTCTCACAGCATCCTCCAGCAAATCAGGGTCGCCTCCCTCTATGTTCATCAGGCCTTCGCGAAGCAGGTTCTCCTCAAGGGGTGGAACATGAACAAGCTGTGTCCTGCTGAGGATGGTGGCTAGGATTCTTTCCGTGCTTTCAGATACCATCACTATTAAAGTCTTCTCCGGTGGCTCTTCAAGCAGCTTCAGTAGTTTATTAGCCGTCTGCTGGTTCATCCGTTCAGGGAGCCAGATCAACACCATTCTGTACTCCGATTCGTAGGGTTTAAAGCCCAGCTTTTTAATAAGGGATTCGCTCTCCCTTACATTGATAATTCCTTGCTTATTCTCGGCTCCGGCAGCTTCATACCATTGATTTTCTGAAAGATATGGATTATCCAGAAAGGCAGACCTCCACTCTTCCAGGAAAAGTTCGGTGATGGGGTCTTTGCTCACCTTCTGCGTGGTCAGCACAGGTACAACAAAATGAAGGTCGGGATGTACAAGCTTACTAAATTTAACACAGGAGGGGCATACACCACAGGAATCGTGTTCCTGCCGATTGCCACATGCCAGGTATTGAGCCATGGCCAGTGCCAGGCTCCGTTTTCCGGTTCCCGGAGGGCCAAACAGCATCAGGGCGTGGGGGACACGGTCCTCATCTACCATGTTTCGAAGCCTGTTCTTGACCTCCTGCTGACCTATTATCTCGGTGAATAGCATGTGTTTTCGAAAATGTAAATGTAGCTAAAAAACTGCGTGCTCCCTCAACTTTTAGTAGCTGAAAGCAACGAACTGAATTTTCTTTTTTACCTTTGGGATTCCTAACTGGAACTAAGATTTTTTACTTAATTTTTATTCATATGCAACTCATTGACAATTATAACTTTGCAGGCAAAAAAGTCATCATCAGAGTCGATTTTAACGTACCCCTCACCGCACAGTATGAGGTAAGCGATGATACCAGGATACGGGGAGCCCTTCCTACCATTAAAAAGGTTCTCGGCGACGGTGGTTCTGTCATCCTGATGTCCCACCTGGGACGCCCCAAGTCGGGTCCGGAGGAAAAATTTTCTCTCAAGCACATTATTCCCACCCTCTCGGCTCATCTTGAATTGGACATTCAGTTTGCGGATGATTGCACAGGAGAAGAGGCAGTGGCCAAGTCTGCTGCATTGAAAGCCGGTGAAGTCTTAGTACTGGAGAACCTGAGGTTCTATTCAGCCGAAAACAAGGTTAAAACCGACGATGAAATAGCTGCCACAAAGGTATTTGCGGAAAAACTTTCCACCTATGCAGATGTTTATGTGAATGATGCCTTTGGAACTGCTCACCGTGCCCACGCTTCAACCGCAGTTATTGCAGAATTCTTTGCCGAAGATTCCAGAATGTTTGGTTTCCTGATCAATAAGGAGATTAAAGCCATGGACAAAGTGCTTCACAGCTCGGAAAAACCAATGACTGCCATCATGGGAGG